>NZ_FXTB01000006.1 GCF_900182605.1 Saccharicrinis carchari | reverse complement strand
CTGCATGCGATGTGTCCCGGAAATGTGTCTACATCGTCCACTATTACAGTAGCGCGGGTATTGATGCCTGCCCAGCAAACACCCGTGTCTTTTTTTAGTTGCAGACAGGCTACAGGGCCTTGGTAGGGACCCACTAATAATTCGCCTGTTTGGAGTAAGTAAAAGCCGGTCCAGAAAAAACCTTTCATTTTGTGGTGAAGTAGCGCTGTTAGCGTGGCCATGCGTGAGGTGGGATCCTTAACCGGAGCGGTTAGCTTTTCGAGCTGATGATATAATCTTTTGTATTTGGATAGTTTAGGGCTTATTTTTTCCATAGTACATTGATTTAAAAATAAAATGCAAGATAACTATTAAAAGTTGATCTTGCATTATTCAAATCTGATATGTGAAAAAAATCCTAATCCGCCAGCATACTTTGCAGCTTTTTGCGTGTAAAAAATATCCGACTTTTAACTGTACCTATGGGAAGGTTGAGTTCTTCTGCAATTTCCTTATACTTAAAGCCTGATGTGTGCATAGTAAAAGGAACTTTGAATTCATCCTCTAATTTTTCGATACTTTGATTCATTTCGTTTACCGCCTGAACCATTTCAGGCGTTTCAGAGGTGTAGTTGCCCTTAAAAGCTACACGGTAGGCATCTTCGGCCGATTCAAAAGTATTCCTGGTTTTTTGAATCCTACGGTAATTATTAATAAAAGTGTTTTTCATGATGGTAAACACCCATGCTTTAAAATTTGTGTTGGATACAAATTGTTTTCTATATGTAAGCGCTTTTAAAGTCGTTTCTTGTAGAAGATCATTGGCATCTTCTTCATTTGCGGTTAAACTAAGCGCAAAATACCTAAGTCTGTCTTGCAAACCCAGTAAGCTCTCGTTAAATTGCGTTGCTGTCATGGTGTAATGTTTTGCCTGTTTAATTCTACTTTTTTCTTCTGGTAATTGTTCAACAAATATAGTGAATTCGTAAACAATACCAAAAGAGCTTAAACTCTTATACTATTTTATTTATATCGATTCTAAATAGCGAATAATGCAATGTGCTTAATATCAGAAGTATAAATAAATACTTTGTCATCAATTTAAATTACGGTTATTTTTCTGAATCTATAATGGCTTGTTTAGGGATGATGAATAGCCAGCTTACTTGGATAATTATGTATTTTTAAATAGTTAGCGGCGTTAATGAATTCTTATCTTTTCCGTTTTTTCTTGATTGTTCATTTGTATTTTTACTAAATAAATACCCTTGCTTACCCGGGGTATATTAATTTGTTGTTCATACACTTCGGTGCCTTTAAAGTAAGAATGTTTTGAAATTTCCTGGCCCGAAACAGTATAAATACCAACATCAACAGATCCAATATAAACGTCAGTTATTCTCAGGTTTACATGGTTGTTTGTAACGGGGTTGGGAAATAAATCAATTGCAAAAGTAGTTGCTAAGTCATCGTTAACGCTGGATAGTGTTCCTTGTATGCGAACATTGTCGATACTCCAGCCCCAACCGGCTGTAAAATGATCGGAGTGAAGCCTGAAGCGAACCAGAATAGTGTCATCCGCGGTAAATGTGTCATATAAATCGATATGATGGTTGGTATAATCTTTAGCTGCCGGGTTGCTTTCGTATGTTTTGCCTGCGGAAGACCATGCCGCATTGTACGAAAAGTCATAACCATCTGAAAGGGCATGCCAGTTTAATCCGTCTTTGCTCCCTTCCATTATGGCATAATCGTAAAAATCTACCGAAGGGTACACAGCTCCACTTTCGCCAGTTTCCAGATACGCTATGTCGTAATATTTGATATAGGCCAACTCCGGATTGTCCGAAACAATGATAGGGTATTTTAGGGTATAATATAAATCGGTATTCTCAGGGTAGGGGTGAGGAGAATGGATGGCGGGGTTGTTGAAATAACCATCGTGGATGGAAAAACCGTATCCTGTAAAATCATTTATTCTATCTTCCTCGCTAAAATCGTTTACATAGTTTTTTTGTGCTGTATAAACTGACCCGGGCGATAAGTTTACAGTATTTGATATGTATTGCTGTCCATTTAAATAGCCATGTATATATAGTATATCCGAAGATTCCATTAAGCCAAAGTTGATATCACTTTTGTTGTGGGGTGTTATGTTGTATACAGTTGTTAGCAATCCATTGTTATTGTAAAGCTCAAATGAATCTAACCGGCTTTCGAAAGTGGTGTTTAAAACAAGACTGCCATTGGGCCGAATGCCTGCCATATTGATGTGCGGATGGGGGAGGGTATTGGCCAGTCCGTCCATTTTTACCGTCCAAACACCTAAACCATGTGTACCAAGGATTACCTCATCGCCAATAATTTTCATATCCCATATCGATACGGCCGGAATGCCGTTATCGGCATATTCCCAGGTGTTTCCGTTGTCGGAGCTAATAAATAAGCCTATTTCGGTACCTACCCACAGTTGATTAGTGTCGAAAGGCATAACCACCATGGTGTTAATAGCCACATCCGGGAATCCGTTGCTGCTTTGGTCGCTGCCCTCAATACCAAAACCTGTAATGTCCTCCCAGGTTTGCCCCAAATCTTCGGTTCTAAAAATTTTTGGATAGTTCGAAAAAGAAAACAACATATAAGCTGTTTCCGGTTCTGTGGGGTGTGTAATGAGGTTGCTTAACGGTCCCATGTCCATAAATGGTTCCAAGGCTGTAAAGCTTTCGCCACCATCCGTTGATACATGCAATTTTCCGGTATTATACAAGGGGTCGGTATTCATGTGTATGCCTGCCCATACTATGCTGGGATTGGCTTGGCTTATGGTTATTTTGGGTGAGGAATTACTAGTAAAGCCCCAATGAGCTCCCATGTTAATGTTCTTCCAACTGTCGCCAAAGTTGGTCGATTTCCAAAGGCCGGATGCACCCCCGGTAAATAACAGGTCGGGATCGGCCTGGGAGCTGGCAATGCGGGTAACAAAAGGGGAGGTTTCACTGTCATCGTTATCGCCCATCAAGGCACCAATATTAAGCCAGGATAAGCCCCCGTCGTAACTCTTTCGTAACTGGTTGTAATAATACGTGCCAATGATCATTTGTGGGTCGCGCGTATGCCATACCACATCAAAACCATCCCCTCCGAGTACATCTTTCCATTCCGACATTTTATCCGGGTCGTTGCCCGACAGGGTAGATCCATTATCCTGGAGCCCTCCAAAATACCTGTATTGTTTCGGATGCCGGGTGATACCGTAGTATTGTGAAGTGATATAGCCATTGGATTTAGACGACCAGGTGGAGCCGCCATCTGAGGAGTAACCTATTCCACCATCATTACCTACGATAACAGAAAACGGATTGCCGCTATTTTCTATAATAGTAATGTCGTGGTGGTCGGCATGTGAATAGTTGGGTTGGTCTGTTTCTGCCCACCAATTGCTAATGCGGGTGCTACTTAGCCTCCTATCTTTTAAACTATAGGATTCAATGCTTAGGTCACCTTCCGGAAGATTGCTATCGTTCCACACTGCACCTTCGATAAGCGTCGGATACAGCGCAGCCATTGTTTTATAATCACCGTTATTGGTTTGGATGAAGGTATTTTGTGCTGTCGCATTATAGGCCACGTTGTGAATCAATATCACTTCGTATCCGTCTTGGTATACGTCAAACTTGTTGTTGTTATTGTCATCTACAAACGAAGCATGCAGCTGTTCGCCCGTACTTGTGTTGGTTACCATAAAGGGCACACTAACATAGCCGCCGTATTCCAGTTTATTCATGTCTTCTGCAAAAAGTCCGCTCCAACTGTTCTCGGTGGTTTTCCTTTTTAATAAATGGCATTTTTGGCTTTTGTCAGTTCCAAACTGAATGCTAATGTTGTTGGTTTGATTGGTATATTCTGCTAATATAGTAACTCCTCCATTGGAATAAGTTCCTCCAAAATATCCAAATTGTAACAGCGACGACATGTTATTTTTTACATTGAATGCTTGCCTTCCGGTGAAGGCTATTTCGTTACCGACTTCAAAACTGAATAAATCAATGCCTCCTATAAAACCTTTACTGGCATGGGTAGGGTTAACGGCCATCACACTATTATACCATCCTTGTCCCTCCAAAAACCTGGTGGCATCGCCTGATTCGGTTGCCGAGGCCCACTCTGTGCCACCGTCATACGAATAGTATACATTCGATTCCTCGTCGATGGCATACAATTTTTCGGGTTCTTTTTTTGCGACAGTTATTTCAATTCGTCCTGCACCACTCATGTCGTGCACTAAAAACCAATTTACTCCACCATTTTCGGTTTTATAAATGCCTATGTCGTTTGCAGTAGCCCACAATATATTGTCGCTGTTGGGGTGTTTTATAATTTTTTGGTAACGTTGATTTAAGGGAGCTCCCAGGGAATACCAGCTTGTTCCTCCATCGGTTGATTTAACCAATCCGGAATTGGTGGCCGCCCATAAAATGTTTTCGTTGGAATGGGATATGGTAAGGCTGTTAACGTAATGAAAGCCGTATTTATCTTTTGTAGAGGCCAGCTGTGTCCATGTTGTACCTTTGTCGGTGCTTTTGAATATGCCGTTGCCACGCACTGCATCAATATTATAGTAGCCTTCGCCTGTGCCGGCATAAATTACCTGGCTGTTGGATGGTGCCATGCATAAGCTCACGGTGGCAAGGTTGGGGAGATCGGGCGAAATAATTTCCCAGGAACTGCCGGCATCGGTGGTTTTCCAAATGCCTCCTGAAACGGCTCCTGCAAACCAGGTTTTGCCTGTGGTGTCGTCCGGATCTACAATAATGCATCTTGTTCTGCCCCCTACATTGCCGGGCCCACGTTGTTGCCAGGGTAAGGATACTTTTGCCGATTTTAAAGATGCTCTTCGTGCTACCGCCGATTTGAGCGCATTAATTTTGTGGTTTGCTCCGTAGTTTTGCTTACCATAACCCGAAACAAGGCTTTGCAGATATTCTACGTATTTATCGGGTTTGTCGGGTTTGGCATAGCCATTTTTTCTGCGCTCTATTTTTTTGTTGATGCGCTGTTGAAGTATCTCGGTTGAAGCAAGTGGTTTTAAATGTCTTTTTTCTGCTTTTTGATGGGTATTGTAATGAAAAACGAAATAAAAACCAGCCAAAACTAGTATTGTGGTGAGTGTTATGTAAAAGCGCTTATTCATGAATTTTGATTTCATAGGGTAATAAAATTACGATTATTTCTCCAATGCCACTTAGTTTTTTCAGAACGGAATGTAAAAAGAAGTATTTAAAGTAAGAAAGCCACCGTCAACGTTCTGACAGTGGCTTTCAATCTTTAACCAAACCTAACCCTAAACTATGAGTTGATACAAAGATAATGATTAAGGGATTAAATGCAAGTAAAATGAGCTTTTTTTTCACAAACCAGGAAGCTACTTCGTTTTTTTTCATGGGCTTATCAATTAATATCCTATTAAGTGGGTTAAGCTTAACGCTGTATGATTTATAGATTATGATGGTGCATTTGTATCGCACACATTGTTTTCTATCTCAAATTGAACGTCACCTAAATTTTTATCAATATGTATGCAAGGGCTTGATGTTGTTGTGATTTTGTTAAAGCGCACGATGACGTTTTTTATGTGCATGTTTTTGTTTCCGTTGCTCGTAAATCCAATTCCTCCGTGATGTGTATCATAAATTTCATTGTTTTCAATCAATAGGGTTTCGCTTGATCCCGGGTGATCAGAAAAATAGTTGATACCAAATTTTGAGGAGTTAAATAAACGGTTGCCGGCAATATTACCTCCCGAACGAATGCTTATACAGTTGCCCTTGCGGTTGTGCAAGTGGCTAATGATGTTGTTTAAAATTTTAACACCGCGCCCCATGCTGTAAATGCCATGGTGAGGAGCTCCTAGCCCGGACGAAATTGTATCTAAACCCACATTATTGATTTGATTGTTGAGGATGCTTACATTACTGTTTACATTCGTTACCTGAATACCATTGGCATAGATAGAATCAAAGCGGCAATTTTTTATGATATTGTTTGTGGTAGATCCCCCGGACCATCGTAGCCGAATACCGTTGCCCTGTATATTAATAAATACACAGCTGTCGATGGTTATATGCGAAGCCCCGGAAAGCTCAATACCATTGGCGAGCATTTCTTCATTGACGGCATTGATATCCCTAAAAGTACAGTTTCTTATTATGGCACCGTTATATTTTTTGCCGACAAGGGATAGCGTCGATGTAAATATTTTATTTTGAATGATGACACTCGTGGGCAAGTCATTGCTTGTTTGGCTGCAATGCACAAGAAAAACAGTTGATAGGATTAGGAACATTCGTATGATAGCAAATAGATCTGTTTGGATGTTTTCTCGAACATTTTTTTTTTGAGTTCTTTCCATTTGTATATTTGTGTAAATTAATTGTCACACTTTAGTGATAGTCAATCTACTAATTTACAGATAAAACATTTTAATCGGATAAAAATTTACTTTTTTTAAAAAACATATTATGGAAAAATTTTTCACCTCAGAATTTTGGAGCGATTTAATTCAAACCTTAGGGATTTGGGCTTTTACGGAGTTGCCCGGTATACTTATAATAACCATTGGTTTACTTGTAGTATTGCGAATTGTAAAGTTTACCATGCGCAGGTTTAAAAAAGTACTAATCCACCGTGCCGAACAAGATGATTCAACAGATAATGCAGAAGCTACAAAAAGGATAAATACTCTTACCGGGATTATTTCAGGAACGGCTAAAATTGCTATTGTTACGGTGTATGTAATCATGTTGCTTAGTAAATTTAGTATTGATGTGGCGCCCCTCCTGGCCAGTGCCGGTATCTTAGGGTTGGCCGTTGGTTTTGGTGCCCAGGAGCTGGTACGCGATTACATCTCAGGTTTTTTTATGCTTTTAGAGGATCAGGTACGCACGGGCGACGTGGCCATTATCAATGGAACGGGAGGGGTTGTGGAGCGCATTGAGCTACGCACTATCACCCTTCGTGACTTGTCCGGAGTGGTGCATATCTTCCAGAATGGTAAAATAAGTACGCTTAGTAACATGACAAAGGATTGGTCGGCCATGGTATTTGATATAGGCGTGGCTTACAAGGAGAGTGTAGATGAGGTAATTAAGGTGATAGAGGAGGTAGCCGGTGAAATGGAAAATGAAGAGCCCTATAAAACGGGTATTATAGAACCCATTGAAGTTATGGGCTTGGATAAATTTGGTGATAGTGCCTTGGTTATCAAGGCGCGATTTAAAACCAAAGCCGGCCAGCAATGGACGGTAGGACGCGAATATCGTAAACGCTTAAAAGTGGCCTTTGATGCTAAAAATATTGAAATACCGTTCCCACATACTACTATTTATTGGGGAGATGAAATAGATCCGCTAAAACTAACAATGAACAAGGAGGAAAAACCTCAAAAAGCATAAAGAACTTTAAAGCATCACTAAATTCGGGTTGATCAATTTTTATTGTTAAAGGGCATTTCGTTTTTTTCACCTATTTTGCAACCATCAATGTATCCAATTGTCAATAGAATGGATACATGATGTCAAGCAACCTGTTTTTTTGAATTGTAACAATAGATGAATATTTTAAATCGCATCACCCTTCTGTTTATTCACCTCATTTTTTATGTCGCTGCCAATGCCGTTGCACCTGCCGATAAAGAATTGGTGGTGCTAAGTGGCCACATAAAAGATGGCGAAACGGGTGAGCTGTTGATAGGGGCAGCCGTTTACTTTAAAGATTTAACATCCGGAGCTACATCAAATGAATATGGGTTTTATTCCTATGCTGTTAAACCGGGAACTTATCAGGTAGATTTTATTTATTTGGGTTACCAAACCATCAGTAAAACAATAAAACTTACTACCCACACTACTGCAGATATAGAGCTGTATCCTGATAATAAAACCATAGCAGAGGTGGTGGTGACCTCGAAACGGGTAGATGCCCATGTTCGGGATGCCCAAATGGGGGTACAAAAACTACAGAGTAGAGATATTAAAGCTGTTCCGGCGCTCATGGGCGAGGTGGATGTGATAAAAGTGCTTCAGCTGATGCCGGGAGTGCAGGCTACCAGCGAAGGATCCAGTGGTTTTAGTGTGCGGGGTGGTAATCCGGATCAAAATCTCATCTTACTTGATGAGGCTATTGTGTATAATGCCGGCCATATGCTCGGTTTCTTTTCGGTGTTTAACAACGATGCTATTAAAGATGTGCAATTGTACAAGGGCGATATCCCGGCAAATTATGGCGGACGCTTGGCATCGCTGGTAGATGTGCGCATGAACGATGGCAACAATAAAAAATGGGAAGGCAATGGTGGTATTGGCCTTATTTCGTCCCGATTAACCTTGCAAGGTCCACTGGTTAAAAACAAAACTTCTATCATCGCCAGTGCCCGTCGTACCTATGCCGATATGTTTTTGCCCTTGTTTGTAGAAGAGGAAGATAAGGACAATAAAATTTATTTTTACGATATTAATGCCAAAGCAAAACATGTAATCAATAACAATAATCGACTGTATTTGAGCTTTTATACCGGGCGTGATGTTTTTAAGGAAACCCGATCGCGCATCAATTATGGTAACCGGACTTTTACCTTGCGTTGGAATCATGTGTATAATCCAAAACTTTTCTCCAATATTACGTTTATAGGCAGTAATTACGATTACAGTTTGGAGGCCGATGATGCCACCTCGGGTTTTATTTGGGATAGCAAACTGAGGGATTATAGTTTAAAAGTTGATTTTGATTATTATCCTAACCCAAACAATACCATCAGTTTTGGAGGACAAAGTATTTTTCATACTATGCAGCCTGCCACCGCTATGGGAACCGGTGATAGTCCGCTTTTAAATAAGATTGTATTGCCCGATGCCCATGCCTTGGAGCATGCCTTATATATGGCCAATTCGCAACGCATTGGCAGGTTAAACCTAAAATATGGCCTGCGCTTTTCAGGTTTGCAAAATATAGGCAGCGGTATTGTTTTTCAGTTTAACGAAAACTATGAGGAAATGGGTAAAAGGGAGTATCCATCAGGTGAGGTGTTTAATACCTATTGGGGCTTGGAGCCTCGCCTGGGGCTGTCGTACATGCTCAATAACTCGTCGTCGGTAAAGGGGAGCTATGCCCGCACCAGGCAGTATTTGCATTTGGCCAGCAACTCTACTTCGGGCACGCCTTTAGACGTTTGGTTTATGTCGTCGCCCAATATTGAGCCCCAAATAAGCGATCAGGTTTCAGTAGGGTATTTCAAAAACATAAAAAATAACACGATAGAAACATCGGTGGAGCTTTTTTATAAGGACATGCAAAATACCATTGATTTTAAGGATTATCCCGACTTGTTGCTCAATGATAAAATGGAAGGCGAGCTGCGTATTGGTAAATCCTGGGCTTACGGTGCCGAATTTTTGGTAAAAGTAAATAAAGACAGATATAGTGGTTGGATAGGGTATACCTGGAGCAAATCGTGGCGCAAGATACCGGAGATTAATGATGGGAATAAATACCTATCGCCCTATAGCCGTAATCACGATGTTTCTGTGGTACTTAATCGTATGGTGGGCAAACGTGGACACGTGGGTGTAAACTGGATTTACACCAGCGGATCCCCTATGACTTCACCTACTGGGCGTATGTTTGTGGCTGGCGATGTGGTTCCTATTTATTCGGCTCGTAATCAGGAGCGAATGCCCGATTACCACAGGATGGATGTGTCGTACACCTTGCAAGGCAAAAATAAGAAAAAACGGAAATGGCAGGGCGAATGGAACTTTGCTTTGTATAATGCCTATGGACGTAAAAATGCCTGGAGCATTTATTACGAGCAGGACGAAACCGACCCATACAGGGTGAAGGCCGTTAAAACCTATTTATTTCAGGTAGTGCCGTCTATTACCTATAATTTTAAATTTTAAGCTATGGGCAAAATATTATCTAAGCTAAATATATGGATAATGGTGATGATAATATTGTTATCACTTGTATCGTGTACCGAGGAGATAGATAGGAAGTTTAAAACGGGAAAGCCGCAGCTGGTGGTGGATGGTTTTTTCACCGATCAACAGCAGGATCACTTTGTAAAACTGTCTTTGTCGTCGAGCTTTTTGAGTAACAAACCTAACCCACCGCTGTCTGGTGCCCAGCTTAGCCTCTCCGACGGATATTCCGAAATTATTTTGAACGAGCTGTCGGATCAAGTGGGAACGTATCGCATTCCCAAATCGTACCGGGGCATTTACGGAAGAACTTATACACTTAAAATAGCAGGGATAGATATCGACAGCAACGGGACGGATGAAAGTTACGTGGCCTCTAATACTTTGAATCCCGTTGTTAATATAGATTCAATAGCGCTGGTATGGAGCAGTGCGCGCGGGCAAAAACAATGGCAGGTGCTGCTATACAGCCGAGAGCCGGAGGAAACGACTGATTACTATGCTTTTGGTTTGTTCTTGAACGATAAGTGGATTACACCCAAATTATCGGATTTGGAGTATGCCGAAGATAAATTTTATAACGGAAATGATATTGTTGGTGCTTGGGTGCAAAGTGTGGTGGAAGAAGATACGGACGGGGAGGCTACAGAGCATATTTTAAAAGAGGGTGATTGGGTGAAGTTGGAGATGCAAAATATAAACAAGGATTATTTCGACTTTATTCTTGCCGTAGATGCCGAAACGGGAATAAAAGTACCGCTCTTTAGCGGACCACCGGCCAATGTGCCTACCAACATAAGCAATGGGGGTCGTGGTTTTTTTAGAGTATATTCCCTGGTACAGGATTCCGTTAAAGTATCCAAAGAAATTTTGGAACAGAGAGAGTAATATGCCTACAGCACATGTTTTAAACAATAATCTTTTTTAATTACCCTCAAGTTTGTTTTTAATACGTTGCTGGTAACTCATTAGCAATTGTTCCCATTCGTTTTGGGTAATATACGGGCGGGCTGGTTTCATTTTACGCAATTTGGCACGGTCAATTTGTTTAAGTATTGCGGTGTTACTCACCCCTACCATTTGGCTTGGTTGCACTTGCGTTTGATACGCAATGTCGTTTGAACGAGATTGTATAAAGTTTTTTTGGTTCATCTCGGCGTCCCAGGTAGTCACAGGTTGTGTTTTGGCCTGATAAGTGCTCATGGCTACATTGTTCTGGGCTACCACTTCGTCGGTTGTGCTTAGCATGGGCATATTACGTGCTACGGCATTGGGGTTGATAAATTGAGGAATAATAATTACTTCCGAAAGTTCAATGGTATCGCGGCTTAAAAAAACACCCATCAAATAGTTGCTGTTGGATAAGGTGTCGTTTAATTGAAGGTACAATGGTTTAAAACCCACATACGAAAAGTGCACCATATCGCCGGGTTTAGCCCAAAATGAAAACTGGCCGGCCTCATTGGCGGTGTAACCAAATTTATTATTTACTATATATTTGGCATAAGGCAGCGAAAAAAGGCTGTCGCCTTCTAAAATAACACCTCTGAACAACAGTGAGTCGCGATTTACTTGCGCGCTGGCAAAAGTGCAAAAAACGAGTAGTAATAGAGGCAGAATTCTTTTCGGTTTCATGGCAATTAATTTTAGGCATTGTTATCAGCAGCTGGCTATAATTTAACCTCGTATTAGTGATTTGGTTGACGGTATTACTGCGGGTGCGACTTCTAAAGGCACCCGCAGTGTGCATGTTTCATCACAATTTAACGATAACCTCTTCCAGGCTGCGTTTGGGCACATGATGCACATCGTTCATGTCGCGCCAATACTTATGATCATTATCTAACTCTTCAATTACAACCTTTTCTTTTGGTTTGCCTATAGCAATCACCTGTATGATTTTAAATTGCGACGGTATGTCCAATTCTCTTTGTAACTGCAGACGTTCTATAGATCCGATAATGCAACCACCCAGTCCTTTTTCTACAGCTCCCAGTAAAATACTTTGCGACGCTATACCGTTGTCGCTAAAAAAGTTGGATGAAATGGTGGTGTCATTCAACATCACGATATAAGCAGCAGGCCTTTCTCCCTCTACGGGGCCGGGCCAATTGTTTAAATATCCGGCCCACGAAAGATGTTTGAATATAATACGGTTTCTTTCGGGGGTATTGGATAAAAGATATTTAATGGGTTGGGCGTTTCGTGCCGAAGGCGACAAGCGAGCCATATCAATAAGTTCGGTAAGCGTTTCCTGGCTTACCTCTTGATCCTGGTAAAAGCGCCTGTAGCTTCGGTTTTTTAAAATCAGATCTTTAAGCATCTCAAAAGAATTAGTTTATGATGAATAATGTGATTAGCTGTTTGGTTTAAAATCTGGAACCTACGGTATCCCAATCAATCAATTTCCAAAAGTTGTTTATGTAATCCGGACGTTTGTTTTGGTAGTCTAAATAATAGGCATGTTCCCAAACATCGCAAGTTAAAATCGGTGTTAGTTCATCAGTCAACGGGGTACCTGCGTTGCTGGTTTGTACAATTTTAAGTTCGCCTTTTGCGTCTTTCACCAGCCATGCCCATCCCGATCCGAATTGGGTGGCGGCAGCTTTACCAAAAGCTTCTTTAAAAGCCGCAAAGCTACCAAATGTCTTGTCGATAGCTTTTCCTAAATCACCTGTTGGCTCACCGCCTCCGTTGGGCGAAAACGAAGTAAAATAAAAGGTGTGGTTCCAAACCTGTGCAGCATTGTTAAAAATTCCACCATCGGCTTTTTTGATGATGGATTCTAAATCAGCATTTTCAAATTCGGTTCCTACAATTAAGTTGTTTAGGTTGTTTACATACGCCTGATGGTGTTTCCCATAGTGAAATTCAATGGTTTTTTTGGTGATAATTGGTTCTAGCGCATCCTTTGCATAAGGTAATTCCGGTAATTCAAATTTCATGTTTGTTTGTTTTTAAATTGTCTGTTAATAAATTAGGTTGTTCGTTTAAAGATACAGCTTACGAACACCATTAACAAAATTAAAAAATACTGCTTGAATTCCTATTTATATTGAGACGAATTGATTGTATTATTTAATACAAGTGATAGTTTTATTTTTTAATGTATAAATTTACGGTATGGCTGATGGAAATGGGTAAATTAAAATCAAAATACTTTAGACGATAAATAAAACTTAACTGGCTAATAAAAGTACATGCAAAAAATACTTATCGCCCCCGATTCTTTTAAGGGCTGTCTCAGCTCATCTGAGGTGGCAATTGCTATCCAACAAGGTGTCCTTGAGGTATTTCCCCAATGCCAAACCGTTAAAATACCGGTGGCAGATGGTGGGGAAGGTACTTGTGATACCTTGGTGACCGCTTTAGGAGGAAAAAAAGTAGAGCTGACTGTCCATGATCCTCTTATGCGTCCAATAAGGGCCGTGTATGGAATTTTGAATGATGGCTATACGGCCGTCATTGAATTAGCAGCTGCCGCCGGACTTACCTTGCTGCATCCAAGTGAACTAAATCCGATGCAAACCAGTACCTACGGCGTGGGTGAAATGATTAAACATGCCTTGCTAAGGGGTTGTAGCAAGTTTTTAATTGGTATAGGCGGTAGTGCCACTAACGATGCCGGAATAGGAGTGCTGCGGGCATTGGGGTACGAATTTTTAAACCGTAGGGGAGAGGGCGTAAGTGAAGGAGGGCAATCCTTGGCTGCTATTACTGCTATAGACGATTCGAAAGCCATGCCCCAATTGAAAGATGCTTTTTTTTCAGTAGCTTGTGATGTGAACAATCCATTTAGCGGTTTTAATGGTGCTGCACATGTATATGCATCTCAAAAAGGTGCAAATATTAAAATGATTGAACAATTGGATGAAGGTATGGAGATTTTCAGGCAACTCCTTCTGCAGCAGAAACAAATAGACCTAAACAATATACCGGGTGCGGGTGCGGCAGGCGGAATGGGTGGTGCATTGGTGGCTTTTCTAAATGCGAATTTAAAGCCGGGCATACAGGTAGTATTGGAAGCTCTTAATTTTGATGCGCATTTAAATGGGGCCGATTTGGTTATCACCGGGGAGGGTAAGCTGGATTATCAAACCACTATGGGAAAAGCTCCATCCGGTATTCTTAAAATGGCCTTACAACGCAATGTACCCGTGATTGCCATTGGAGGCAGTATAGAAGATCCGGAGCACTTAAATAAAAGTGGATTTTTATCGGTTTATACTATCACACAAGGCCCGGTTACAATGGAAGAGGCTATGGATAAGGAGGGTGCACAAAAAAACATACGCAGTATCATAATCCAATTAATGCGTAGCTTTAAATATTTTTCCTAGCTTCCGATAAGTAGGATGTTAGAATTGTATTAGCTTAGAAAAATATTTTACAATTATTTGTTGCTATGGATTATCTTTAGTTTCTTTGTACCCGCAAATATTTAAGGTGAATGTGGTTTTAATCGCTGTAACCTATTTATTATTAGAAGTGTAGTAGCTATTTATATAGGCAAATAAAAAAAATAAAAAAAAGATTATGATTGTTATTCCAATTAAAGAGGGCGAAAACATCGAAAGAGCGTTGAAGAAATTTAAACGTAAGTTCGAAAAAACTGGAACTATGCGCGAATTGCGCTCACGTCAGGCTTTCGCAAAACCTTCTATTTTGAGAAGAGAAGAAATTAAAAAGGCAATTTACGTGCAAAAATTGCAACAGAACGAGGAATAGATAGGATTAACGGGTTATTTTTATTTTAATTTTAGTATATTCGTTTATACTAAAAGAAGCTAAACCCGGATGATTTCAATTCAGTCGTTTTTAAAATACCTGGAGTTCGAGAAACGCAGTTCAAACCATACGCTTATTGCCTATCGCTGCGATCTCGAACAATTTTTGTCCTTTTGTCAGCAAAAGAACATACATCAGTTGAGTGCCGTCACAAAAAAGGTGGTACGAACCTGGGTGGTGAAAATGGTCGAGGACGGCATGTCACCCAAAAGTGTGAATAGGAAGATTACTGCCCTAAAATCCTTTTTTAAATTCCTGATGCGTGAAGGTTTTATAGAGCAAAGTCCCGCAGAGGGAGTAGTCACTCCCAAAATACCCAAAAAACTCCCTGTTTTTGTGCGTAACAGCGAAATGGATCATTTGTTGGATGATATACCTTTTACAAATGATTACGAGGGTGTGCGCGATAAATTAATTTTGGAGCTGTTTTACGGTTCCGGAATGAGATTGTCTGAATTGGTGGGGCTCTCGGATCGGGATTTTGATTTACAAAACGGGATGGTGCGCGTAACCGGTAAATACAAAAAGGACAGGATAATCCCTATGTACAAACAATTGGTGCATTTGGTCGACCATTACATAAAAGTACGAAATAAGGAATTTGGAGTGAACAAAGACGCTTCATTTTTTCTTACAGGAAAGGGGGAGAAGATATATCATAAATTAGTGTATCGGGTGGTAAATAAATATTTGGCATTAGTAACCACCTTACACAAAAAAAGTCCACACGTACTTCGTCATTCTTTTGCCACTTCGTTGTTGAACGCCGGAGCCGATCTGAATGCCATCAAAGAACTTTTAGGACACGCTAATTTAAATGCAACCCAAGTATATACGCACAATAGTTTTGAGAAAATTACCGATATATATAATCAGGCCCATCCGCGGTCGTAACAAATGGAGGATTTAATATGAACGTAACAATTCAATCAGTAAAATTTGATGCTACCGATAAGTTAAAGGGATTTATCGAGCAAAAAGTGAATAAGTTGGATGTCTTTTTCGATCGCATTATCGATGCCGAAGTGATTTTAAAACTCGAAAAATCCGAAACATTAGAAAATAAGGTAGCGGAAATTAGTCTGGGCGTGCCCGGTTCCGATTTATTTGCTAAAAAGCAAACCAGAAGCTTTGAAGAGTCCATTGATTTGTGTTGCGAAGCGCTTCGGAAACAACTGATAAAGAAAAAAGAAAAAGTAAAATAGGATCCTGTATGCATGGTTAAAAGTTGCTTTTACATTATAGAAAAGGGCATGTAAGCCTTACGATGAGGCATAAGTCTATAATTAGTTGTAAAAGTAAAGCTTTGTAAATTAACGCAATATGCACGGGTGGCAATAAAATCATATTACATCAAAAAAAAACACACAATTTATTGTGGTCTTTTAAAAATAGTTTATACATTTGCACACCGTTTTAAGAATGGAATATTCAGAATGCCTGAACACAATATTAATAGGCTGATTGTTGAAAAGTAATCAGCCTATTGAATGACATAAAGTAGCCTTTTAACGGAAAGGACTAAAGGGAAGATACCAAAGTGGCCAACTGGGGCGGACTGTAACTCCGCTGACTTTCGTCTTCGTAGGTTCGAATCCTGCTCTTCCCACACGAACCGGAAAATAGTGAAAAAATCCGGGGTGTTGCAAAGTTTTTGATAATTAAATCATTATCTTTGTTGCCCCGAAACAAAAGCGGGAATAGCTCAGCTGATAGAGCATTAGCCTTCCAAGCTAAGGGTCGCGGGTTTGAATCCCGTTTCCCGCTCATCTCGCCGATGTAGCTCAGGGGTAGAGCGTTTCCTTGGTAAGGAAGAGGTCATGGGTTCAATTCCCATCATTGGCTCCATTCTGGTTCGGGATTAATAAAAATTATAAGTTAATATCTAATTGTCTAATTATTTCGAGTTATGGCTAAAGAACATTATGACAGGTCGAAGCCTCACGTGAACATCGGTACAATTGGTCACGTTGACCATGGTAAAACCACTTTAACAGCCGCAATTACAAAAGTGTTGGCGGATAAGGGTTTTAGTGAAGCAAAGAATTTTGATCAAATTGATAACGCTCCCGAAGAGAAAGAAAGGGGCATTACAATCAACAGTTCGCACGTTGAGTATGCAACTGCTAACCGTCACTATGCACACGTTGACTGTCCAGGTCACGCCGACTACGTGAAAAACATGGTTACGGGTGCTGCCCAAATGGACGGAGCTATTATTGTAGTAGCTTCTACAGATGGCCCTATGCCACAAACACGCGAACATATCCTGTTGGCTCGTCAGGTAAACGTACCACGTCTGGTAGTTTTCATGAACAAAGTGGACATGGTGGACGACGAAGAGCTGCTGGAGCTTGTTGAAATGGAAATCCGCGAATTATTGGATTTCTACAACTTCGACGGCGACAACACTCCCGTGATTCAAGGTTCGGCATTGGGTGCTTTGAACGGAGAAGAAAAATGGGTTGATAAAGTAATGGAGCTGATGGAAGCAGTAGATACATGGATCGAGCTTCCTGAGCGTGATGTAGATAAGCCATTCCTTATGCCTATCGAGGATGTGTTCTCAATCACAGGTCGTGGTACTGTTGCAACAGGTCGTATCGAAACAGGTACAATCCACACCGGTGACGAAATGCAAATTATTGGTCTGGGTGCCGAAGGCAAAAAGACCGTATGTACAGGTGTAGAGATGTTCCGTAAAATTCTTGACGACGGACAAGCTGGTGACAACGTAGGTCTATTATTACGTGGTATCGATAAGGACGAAGTAAAAAGAGGTATGGTTCTGGGTGCACCCGGAAAAATCACCCCTCATACAAAGTTCAAGGCCGAGGTGTATATCCTGAAGAAAGAAGAAGGTGGACGTCACACTCCATTTCACAATAAATACCGTCCACAGTTTTACCTGCGTACACTTGATGTAACAGGTGAGATTTCACTGCCGGAAGGAACAGAAATGGTAATGCCAGGTGATAACGTAACGATTACTGTTGAGCTTATCTACCCTGTTGCTATTGATAAAGGTTTGCGTTTTGCAATCCGCGAAGGTGGTAGAACAGTAGGTGCCGGACAGGTAACTGAAATTATTGAGTAATCAATATATAACAATTAAATGGAAGGCTAAGCCCTTCCATTTTTTTAAACACGGGATTAGCTCAGTTGGTAGAGCACTGGTCTCCAAAACCAGGTGTCAGGAGTTCGAGTCTCTTATCCCGTGCAGGCCGGATACAAAATCGTTAATTCGGTTGATATCCGGCAACTTCGTGAAAAAGATGCAAGTTCTTTTTACATCTTTTAAATATCAGGAAGGCACTAAACAGATGGCTATAAACATAAAAGAATAAATAAGTGAGCAAGATTGTTAATTACTTCAAAGACGTTCAAAACGAATTAGTAAATAAAACGTCATGGCCTACATGGGCCGAGCTGCAAAATAGTGCTCTGGTTGTAATGGTGGCGTCAGCAATTATTGCTGGTATTATATTTGGTATGGATTATACATTCGATAAAACCCTGGCTTGGATTTACAATCAGCTTTACTAAGAACTTTATACACATGGCTAACATAGAAAAAAAATGGTATGTATTAAGGGCCATTGGGGGTAAAGAAAAAAAAGTGAAAGAATACGTCGAAAACGAAATCGAACGTCTTAATTTACATGATTACATCGCCCAGGTGCTAATACCACAAGAAAAAGTATACCAGATCCGAAACGGAAAAAAAATCAGCAAAGAGCGTAATTTTTTTCCGGGTTATGTGATGATTGAAGCCGCATTAGTGGGTGAAATCCCGCACATACTAAAGAGCGTGCCAAATGTTATCGGCTTTTTGGGCGATAGAGACAACAGCGCCGTACCCTTGCGCACCAGCGAGGTAAACAGGATACTGGGTAAGGTGGATGAATTGGCAGATACAGAGAATGAGGAGTTGAATGTTCCATATTTTGTAGGCGAAACGGTAAAAGTAATCGATGGTCCGTTTAATGGCTTCAACGGTGTTATAGAAGAAGTAAACGAAGAAAAGAAAAAACTACAGGTAATGGTTAAAATCTTCGGCAGAAAAACACCACTTGAATTAAGTTTCCTACAGGTAGAAAAAGAATAATAATCCCCTTTAACTTGTACGTTTAAGCTTCCATAAAAGATACCTTCTTTTATCACTGCAAGAATTAAAGTTTGGGATGCATTATATATATATTAATTTAATAAGAATTGCTACATGGCTAAACAAGTTGAAACTTTTATCAAATTACAGATAAAAGGTGGAGCGGCAAACCCTTCACCACCGGTAGGGCCTGCATTAGGTGCTAAAGGTGTGAATATAATGGAGTTTTGTAAGCAATTCAACGCCAGAACTCAGGAGAAAGCAGGTAAAGTTTTACCCGTTGTTATTTCGGTGTATACCGACAAGTCCTTTGACTTTGTTATTAAAACACCACCGGCAGCAGTACAACTTTTAGAGGCTTGCAAGCTTAAAAGCGGATCCGCTGAGCCAAACCGTAAGAAGGTGGGCACGGTAACGTGGGATCAAGTAAAAGCGATAGCTGAGGACAAAATGGCTGATTTGAATTGTTTTACAGTAGACTCCGGTATGAAGATGGTGGCCGGAACTGCCAGAAGTATGGGTATCGCCGTGGATGGTGAATTCCCTGGTGATAACTAATTAATACCATTTTGGAGATATGACAAAACTAACAAAGAATAGAAAGTTAGCGTTAGATAAAATCGAAGCCGGAAAGCAATATTCGCTTGAGGAAGCAGCCAAATTGGTGAAGGAAATTACCAATACTAAATTTGATGCTTCGGTAGATATTGACGTAAGGCTGGGTGTCGATCCAAGAAAAGCGAACCAAATGGTGAGAGGTATTTGTACCCTTCCCCATGGTACGGGTAAAGAAGTGCGTGTGCTTGTTTTGTGTACTCCTGATAAGGAAGAAGAGGCAAAAAGTGCAGGCGCCGATTTCGTTGGATTGGATGAATACGTGGAAAAGATCAAAGGAGGCTGGACAGATGTGGATGTAATTATCACCATGCCTAGTGTAATGGCCAAAGTGGGTCAACTAGGACGTGTTTTAGGCCCTCGTGGTTTAATGCCTAACCCTAAGAGTGGTACAGTTACCATGGAAGTGGGTAAAGCCGTTACAGATGTAAAAGCCGGTAAAATTGACTTTAAAGTTGATAAGTTCGGTATTATACATGCTTCTATCGGTAAGGTGTCTTTTGATCAGAACAAAATTGTTGAGAATGCAAGAGAGTTTATTGAGGTAATCAATAAGCTGAAGCCTTCAGCAGCAAAGGGTACTTACATTAAAAGCATTAGTCTTTCAAGTACGATGAGTCCGGGTATTAGAGTTGATGCCAAATTGGTTGAGGCCTAAATGTTTAACTAACAGAAAAGAAAGGAATCATGAAAAAGGAAGATAAGAGCTTACTTGTAAAGGAACTCACTCAAACTATCGCCGAGTACAACCATTTTTATGTGGTAGATGCAGGTGGTATGAACTCGGGAAAAACGAGTGCCTTGCGTAGACTCTGTTTTAACAAGGAAGTGAAAATGATGGTGGTTAAAAACACCTTGTTTGTAAAAGCACTTGAGGAGTTAGATGGAGACTATGCCGAATTGTACGATGCGTTAAAAGGTTCTTCGGCAATATTCTTTTCAAACACAGGGAATGTTCCTGCTAAATTAATCAAAGAATTTAGCAAGGCAAACAAAAAGCCTGTTTTAAAAGGAGCTTTCGTTGAAGAGTCGATTTATTTAGGACCCGAGTACCTGGAGACCTTGGTTAACATCAAGTCTAAAGAGGAACTGGTGGGCGATATCATCGCATTGCTGCAATCACCAGCAAAAAATGTTATTTCGGCACTGCAATCAGGCGGAAGTACCATACATGGTGTATTAAAAACACTATCAGAAAAAGAGTAAATAAAAAGAATAAAACAATTTTTTAATAAATAAAAAGATGGCAGATTTAAAGAAGCTAGCAGAGGAATTGGTTAACCTAACAGTAAAAGACGTTAACGAACTTGCAGAGATCCTTAAAGAAGAATATGGTATTGAGCCTGCTGCTGCAGCTGTAGCTGTTGCCGGCCCTGCAGCTGGTGGCGATGCCGCCGCAGCTGAAGAGCAAACAGAATTCGACGTAATCCTTAAATCACCAGGTGGATCCAAACTGGCTATCGTAAAGTTGGTTAAAGAGATGACAGGCGTTGGTTTGAAAGAAGCTAAAGAATTAGTGGACAAATCACCTGCACCAATTAAGGAAAAAGTATCTAAAGAAGAAGCGGAAGCATTAAAAAGTCAATTAACAGAGGCTGGAGCAGAAGTTGAACTTAAGTAATTACTACCTTGTTATAAGGGACGGTGTAGGGACTTATCTTTGATAAGTTCCTATACCTATTTATACGTTTATGTTATAAGTTCAATTAATTTTTGTTGATAGATGACTCCAAATACCACAAGCGAAAGAATTAACTTTGCTTCTATTAAAAATCAACTTCAATACCCCGATTTTTTAGAAGTTCAATTGAAATCGTTCCGTGAGTTCTTTCAACAGGGTACCACACCCGAAGAAAGAAAAGTAGAAAGTTTATTTCAAGTATTTGAAGATAATTTTCCCATCACGGACACAAGAAACAATTTTGTACTAGAGTTTCTTGATTTCGGTATTGATCCCCCCAGATACTCTATTCAGGAGTGTATTGAAAGGGGACTCACCTTTAGTGTACCCTTAAAGGCCAAACTAAAGCTGTACTGTACCGATCCCGAACACGAAGATTTTGATACTGTTGTACAAGATGTATATCTTGGAACCGTACCATATATGACCGATAAAGGTAGTTTTATCATCAATGGAGCCGAGCGGGTTGTGGTTTCGCAGTTGCACCGTTCACCGGGAGTTTTCTTTGGTCAAAGCATCCATGCCAATGGTACAAAACTGTATTCGGCACGCATCATACCTTTTAAGGGGTCATGGATCGAATTCGCCACGGATATCAACAGTGTGATGTACGCGTACATCGACAGAAAGAAAAAATTGCCGGTAACAACATTGCTACGTGCAATTGGTTACGAGAGCGATAAACAAATTTTAGAAATATTTGACCTTGCCGATGAAGTAAAAGTAACCAAGGCAGGGTTGAAAAAAGTATTGGGTCGTAAACTGGCGGCACGCGTACTTAAAACATGGATCGAGGATTTCGTGGACGAAGATACCGGTGAGGTAGTATCTATCGAACGTAACGAAGTGATTATCGACCGTGAAACAGTTATTGAGCCGGAGCATATCGAGGAGGTGGTTGACTCTGGTGCCAAAACAATCTTGCTACATAAAGAAAATCAGAACCTGTCTGATTACGCAATAATATACAACACGCTTCAAAAGGACCCTTGTAATTCCGAAAAAGAAGCCGTGCTGCACATATATCGTCAATTACGCAACGCGGAGCCGCCAGATGAGGCTACCGCCCGCGATGTAATTGATAAGTTGTTCTTTTCTGATAAGCGCTACGACCTGGGTGAGGTAGGACGCTACAGACTGAACAAAAAATTGGGTCTGGATACAGCTACGGATACAAAAGTACTGACCAAACCCGATATTATACAGATCATTAAATACCTGATTGAGCTTATCAACTCCAAAACAGAGGTAGATGATATCGACCACCTTAGCAACCGAAGGGTGCGTACGGTGGGCGAGCAACTGGGTAACCAGTTTGGTGTAGGATTGGCACGTATGGCACGTACTATCCGCGAAAGAATGAATGTAAGAGACAATGAAGTATTTACACCTATTGATCTAATCAATAGTAAAACTTTATCGTCAGTTATCAATAGTTTCTTTGGCACAAATGCTTTATCGCAGTTTATGGATCAGACCAATCCGTTGGCCGAGATTACCCATAAACGGAGAATGTCTGCATTAGGACCTGGAGGACTTTCACGTGAGAGAGCTGGTTTTGAGGTGCGCGATGTGCATTACACGCATTATGGTCGCTTGTGTCCGATTGAAACACCGGAAGGGCCAAACATCGGTTTGATATCTTCGTTGTGCGTTTTCGCCAAAATCAACGATTTAGGTTTCATCGAAACACCGTATCGTAAGGTAACGGAAGGAAAAGTTGATCTGACCGGAGAAGGAGTGGCTTATTTAAGTGCAGAGGAAGAAGAGGAGTTGGTGATAGCACAAGCCAATGCACCATTGGATGAAGAAGGGAAATTTGTAAACAACCGCATTAAATCGCGACTGGAAGCAGATTACCCCGTGAGCACGCCGGACGAAATTGACATGATGGACGTGGCACCTAACCAAATAGCTTCGGTAGCTGCATCGCTTATTCCATTTTTGGAGCATGATGATGCCAACCGTGCACTGATGGGATCGAACATGATGCGCCAGGCCGTACCTTTGTTACGACCTGAGGCACCTATCGTGGGAACCGGATTAGAGGGTAAATTGATTAGCGATTCCAGAACCAACATTGTTGCCGAAAAAGATGGTGTGGTTGAGTTCTGTGATGCAGAGGAGATTGTTATCCGTTATGATTTAACTGAGGAAGAGAAATTTGTAAGTTTCGATTCTGAAACGAAACGTTACCGGATACCTAAATTTCAGAAAACAAACCAGAATACCTGCATCGACCTTAAGCCAATGGTAGTAACAGGCCAGCGAGTTAAGGAAGGTCAAATTCTTACAGAGGGATACTCTACCGAAAACGGAGAACTTGCACTCGGACGAAACCTGAAGGTGGCCTTTATGCCCTGGAAAGGATATAACTTTGAGGATGCGATTGTTATTTCCGAAAGCGTGGTACGCGAGGATGTATTTACATCGGTGCATATAGACGAGTATTCGTTAGAAGTACGTGATACCAAAAGGGGACTGGAAGAATTAACAGCCGATATTCCCAACGTGAGCGAAGAGGCTACCAAGGATCTGGATGAAAACGGGTTGATAAGGGTAGGTGCCCATGTTGAACCCGGTGACATTTTAATTGGTAAAATAACGCCGAAAGGCGAAAGCGACCCAACGCCCGAGGAAAAATTATTGCGGGCTATATTTGGTGAAAAAGCAGGCGACGTGAAAGACGCCTCATTAAAGGCATCGCCATCGTTAAAAGGGGTTGTTATCGATAAAAAATTATTCTCGCGGATAATAAAAGATCGTAAAGCACGATCGTCTGACAAACCCTTAATCGCTAAAATTGACGAGGAGTTTGATCGTTCGGTAGCAGATTTAAGGACAAGATTGGTAGATAAACTTTTTGCGATTACCAATGGTAAAACATCGCAAGGCGTTCAGGATTATTTTAGTGTAGACGTAATTGCCAAAGGCACTAAGTTTACACAAAAAATATTGAACGAGTTGGATTATCATAATATAAACCCGAGAGGCTGGACTACCGATAAAGAAAAGAATGAGGTAATACAAAATATTATCCATAATTATCTGTTGAAATTTCAGGAGTACGAGGCCAAAGAAAAACGTCAAAAATATAACTTGACGATAGGTGACGAACTACCTGCCGGTATTGTTCAGTTAGCAAAAGTGTATATTGCTAAAAAACGTAAGATAACGGTGGGCGATAAAATGGCCGGTCGACACGGTAACAAGGGTATCGTATCCCGTATTGTACGTGTAGAGGATATGCCATTTTTAGAAGATGGTACGCCTGTGGATATTGTATTGAACCCGTTGGGGGTGCCATCGCGGATGAACCTCGGACAGATTTATGAAACGGTGTTGGGCTGGGCCGGAAAACAATTGGGGGTTAAATTTGCTACACCCATATTTGATGGAGCCACCTTTGAGGATATGGATGAGTGGACTAAAAAAGCCAAGGTTCCTGAGCACGGTAAAACTTATCTTTACGATGGTGGTACCGGCGATAGGTTCCACCAGCCGGCCACAGTAGGAGTTATATATATGCTCAAACTGGGGCACATGGTTGAGGACAAGATGCACGCCCGTTCAATAGGTCCGTACTCATTAATTACGCAACAACCATTGGGTGGTAAAGCCCAGTTTGGAGGTCAGCGTTTTGGAGAGATGGAAGTTTGGGCACTGGAAGCTTTTGGTGCTGCCAACATCCTGCAGGAGATATTAACCGTTAAATCGGATGATGTAATGGGAAGAGCCAAGGCCTACGAGGCCATTGTTAAAGGCGACCCCATGCCACAACCGGGCATCCCCGAATCACTTAACGTGTTGTTACATGAGCTTAGAGGTCTTGGTTTAAGTGTAAATCTGGACTAAGCCATCTTTAAAGCCTTAGTTAAAGCTTTATATCATCGCACGGTGCATGGCACGGTGCGATGATTGCCTTATTTGTTTTTAATTTAATAGACGTCGACATATGGCATTCAGAAGAGATCAGAAAGTAAAGAGTAATTTTACAAAAATCTCTATCGGGTTAGCATCACCGGAAGAAATCTTGGAGAGATCGAGTGGAGAGGTGTTAAAGCCCGAGACCATCAACTACAGAACCTATAAACCGGAACGTGACGGATTATTCTGCGAAAGAATTTTCGGTCCCGTAAAGGATTATGAGTGTCACTGTGGTAAATATAAAAGAATAAGATACCGTGGAATCGTTTGCGATAGATGCGGTGTGGAGGTAACAGAAAAGAAAGTACGACGTGAACGAATGGGACATATTTCCTTAGTGGTTCCCGTAGCGCATATATGGTACTTTAAATCCCTTCCGAATAAAATCGGATACTTATTGGGATTACCCACAAAAAAAATGGATTCCATTATTTATTACGAACGCTATGTGGTTATTCAGGCGGGTATTAAAGAAGAGGATGGAATTCAATACATGGATTTCCTGACGGAAGAGGAATATTTGGATATTCTGGATACGCTACCGAAAGAAAACCAATACCTGGAAGACGATGATCCGAACAAATTCATCGCCAAGATGGGAGCAGATGCGCTGCACATGATACTCTCGCGCATCGATTTAGATGAACTGTCGTATGACCTCAGACATAAAGCCAATACAGAAACATCACAACAGCGTAAAAATGAGGCTTTAAAACGACTGCAAGTTGTTGAGTCTTTCCGCGAGTCTGTAGGACGCAACCGTCCGGAATGGATGATAGTGAAAGTGGTGCCGGTAATACCACCAGAACTACGACCACTGGTACCTTTGGATGGTGGCAGGTTTGCTACATCCGACCTTAACGACCTTTATCGTAGGGTCATCATTCGAAATAACCGCTTAAAGCGATTGATTGAAATTAAGGCTCCTGAGGTTATTCTGCGTAACGAAAAACGTATGTTGCAGGAGTCGGTAGATTCGCTTTTTGATAACTCTCGTAAAGCCAATGCCGTAAAAACGGATGCTAATCGACCATTGAAATCATTGAGTGATAGCTTAAAAGGAAAGCAAGGCCGTTTCCGTCAAAACTTATTGGGTAAAAGGGTTGATTATTCTGCCCGTTCGGTAATTGTTGTTGGCCCGGAACTTAAAATGCACGAGTGTGGTATTCCTAAGGGAATGGCTGCCGAGCTCTACAAACCTTTCGTTATCCGTAAGCTTATTGAACGTGGTATCGTTAAAACGGTAAAATCTGCTAAAAAAATAGTTGACAGAAAAGATCCGGTAGTTTGGGATATTCTGGAAAGCATAATGAAAGGGCACCCCGTATTGCTTAACCGTGCCCCTACCTTGCACCGTTTGGGTATTCAGGCCTTTCAGCCAAAACTAATTGAAGGAAAAGCAATACAACTGCACCCACTGGCTTGTTCGGCATTTAACGCCGATTTCGACGGTGACCAAATGGCGGTTCACTTGCCATTGGGCAACGCAGCAATTCTGGAAGCACAGATGCTAATGTTGGGTTCGCAGAATATACTTAACCCGGCCAACGGAGCTCCCGTTACGGTACCTTCGCAGGATATGGTTCTGGGTCTGTACTACATGACCAAAGAACGAAAGGGAGCCAAAGGTGAAGGCTTGACTTTTTACGATATAGAAGAAGTACGCATTGCCTATAATGAGGGACAGGTAGATTTACATGCGCTGGTAAAGGTAAAAGGTTACGACTTAAACGATGAGGGTGTACCCGAGTTAAAACTCATAGAATCGACAGTGGGCCGTATCTTATTTAATGAATTTGCCCCACGAGAGTCAGGTTTTATTAATGAGGTACTCACCAAAAAAGCACTACGCGATACCATTGGTAGAGTTCAGAAAATTTGTGGTACTCCGCGTACGGCAGAATTTTTGGACGATATTAAGAATCTGGGATATAAAATGGCCTTTGAGGGTGGATTATCATTTAACCTGGGCGACGTTATTATTCCCGAGGAAAAAGATACCATGGTTAAAGAAGGGTACGACGAGGTAGAAGAGGTATTGAACAACTATAACATGGGTTTCATTACCAACAACGAACGTTACAATCAGATTATTGATATTTGGACGCACGTAAATGCCAAGCTTACCAACACTTTAATGACACAGTTGAGCTCAGATCAACAGGGCTTTAACTCCGTTTATATGATGCTTGACTCAGGTGCCAGGGGTTCCAAGGAGCAGATACGTCAGTTGTCTGGTATGAGGGGACTGATGGCAAAACCACAAAAGTCAGGTGCTACAGGCGGACAAATTATTGAAAACCCCATTCTTTCTAACTTTAAAGAAGGACTGTCGGTACTTGAATATTTTATTTCTACACACGGTGCCCGTAAAGGTTTGGCAGATACGGCCTTAAAAACAGCCGATGCGGGTTACTTAACACGTCGTTTGGTTGATGTATCGCAGGATGTGATTATTACAGAGGAAGATTGTGGAACCTTGAGAGGACTTTCGGCTTCTGATATCAAAAACAACGAAGATATTGTAGCCACCATATACGAGCGTGTATTAGGACGTGTTTCGGTTCATGATGTATACCATCCTACAACAGGTGAGCTTATTGTTAATTCAGGAGACGAGATTGACGAGGTAAAAGCTAAAATTTTGAACGACTCACCTCTGGAAACGGTTGAAATACGTTCGGTACTTACTTGTGAGAGTAAAGTTGGGGTTTGTGCCAAATGTTACGGTCGTAATCTGGCCACAGGTAACTTTGTTCATATTGGCGAAGCGGTGGGTGTTATTGCAGCCCAAAGTATTGGGGAGCCGGGTACACAGCTTACCCTGCGTACTTTCCACGTAGGGGGTACAGCGGGTAATATTTCTACCGAGAGTAACCTGTATGCCAAATATGACGGTGTTGCCGAATTTGAGGAATTGCGTACCGTGCCAGCCAAGAATGAAGAGGATAAAGACATAGATATTGTAATAGGACGTTTGGCCGAATTACGTATCATCGATAAAAATACCGGTATAGCTCTGGTTAGTCATCCGATTTCGTACGGTTCGAAATTGTATATCAAAAACGGAAGTAAAGTTAAAGCGGGTGAGCTGATTAGTGAATGGGATCCTTATAATGCGGTTATTATTTCGGAGAAAGCAGGTAAGGTAAGCTTCGACAATATGATTGAAGGCGTAACCTATAAGGAAGTTTCCGATGAACAAACCGGATTTAAAGAAAAGGTTATTATAGAAACAAGGGATAAAACAAAGAATCCCGCATTGCGTATTGTGGATGGAGCGGATGAAACCCTTAAATTGTTTAACCTACCGGTAGGTGCACACGTTTCTGTTGAAGATGGACATAAGGTAAAATTAGGCGAAATTGTTGCTAAGATACCTAGAGCTGTAGGTAAAGCGGGTGATATTACAGGTGGTCTTCCTCGTGTAACTGAGTTATTCGAAGCGCGTAATCCTTCCAATCCGGCAGTAGTTTCGGAGATTGATGGTGAAGTAACCTTTGGTAAGATAAAACGAGGTAACCGCGAAATTATCGTAACCTCTAAAAACGGCCAGGTAAAAAAATATCTGGTTCCGCTTTCCAAACAAATCCTGGTACAGGAAAACGATTATGTACGTGCCGGTATCCCCTTGTCAGATGGGGCTATCACACCGTCCGATATTCTTCATATTATGGGTCCTACAGCGGTTCAGGAGTATATCGTAAACGAAGTACAGGACGTATACCGATTACAGGGTGTTAGAATCAACGACAAGCATTTTGAGATAATTGTTCGTCAGATGATGCGTAAAGTTATTATTGACGATCAGGGTGATACCAAGTTCCTGGAGAAACAAATTGCAGATAAACTGGACTTTATGCACGAGAACGACCATATCTATGATAAAAAAGTTGTGGTGGATGCAGGGGACTCGTCAAATCTTAAACCGGGTCAGATTGTTACCTCGCGTAGGTTGAGGGACGAAAACTCACAGTTGAAACGTAAGGACCTTAAACTGGTTGAATCAAGGGATGCTATCCCGGCAACATCGAGCCAGATTCTTCAGGGAATTACCCGGGCAGCGCTTCAAACCAAGAGCTTTATGTCGGCCGCATCGTTCCAGGAAACAACCAAAGTACTTAACGAGGCTGCCATATCCGGCAAGGTAGATAACCTGGAAGGCTTGAAGGAGAATGTAATTTGTGGACACCTGATACCTGCGGGTACGGGACAAAGAGCCCTTAAAAATATTATTGTGGGTTCGCAGAAGGATTACGATAAGTTAACCGAGAAAAAAGAAGTGGAAGAAGAGCAGGAGCAAGATTAATTGTTCTTACATATAAAAAAAGGGAAGTATGCAGATGCTTCCCTTTTTTGTTTTAAATTGTATTTTTTTATAAAAAACAGCAAGTAATGGAGGATAAGAAAAATAAAAACCAGCTCAATATTGAGCTGAATGAAGAGATAGGACAGGGTATTTATTCAAATTTGGCCGTAATCACCCATTCGCCCTCAGAGTTTGTATTGGACTTTATTCGAGTAATGCCCGGATTACCAAAGGCTCAGGTGAAGTCGCGGGTGGTGGTTACCCCCGAACACGCCAAGCGCCTGATGATGGCGCTGAAAGACAATATCCAGCGTTTTGAGGCCAACCACGGTCCTATTAAAAATATTGACGATGGTAACCCCGGGATGAACATTCCCATGAATTTTGGTTCTACCCCGCAGGCTTAGCTTATTGCTGTTACATAAAGTGTGATTAGGTATGATTAGGTTTTTATTTTTTATCGTCAGTGGTCTATTTTTACTATCGTTTTCGTGTGTATCGCAGCAAAGTAAAACAGAAGTGGAAACTATAGTGCCGGCAGCCGAACGTACAGAGGTTTATATACCTATGCTTAAAGATAAAAAAGTGGGCCTTTTAGTTAATCATTCATCATTGGTGGGGCAAACACATTTGCTGGATACCTTACTTAGCATGGGCGTGCATGTTCAAAAGATATTTGCACCCGAACATGGTTTCAGAGGCGAGCACGATGCCGGTGAGCTTGTTGAGAGCGATACGGATAAAAGAACCGGGCTGCCCATTGTGTCTTTGTATGGTTCAAATAAAAAGGCCAGCCCGGAACAATTGGCGGATCTGGATATTGTGATTTTTGATATTCAGGATGTAGGGGTGAGGTTTTATACTTACATTAGCTCTATGCACTACATGATGGAAGCCTGTGCTCAGTCTTCAGTTAAAATGATGGTGCTGGACAGGCCAAATCCGAATGGTGATTATTTTGATGGCCCCATACTAAAGAAGGAATACACATCGTTTGTGGGCATGCATCCCATTCCTGTGGTACACGGTTTAACAATTGGTGAACTGGCACTGATGATAAATGGCCAGGGCTGGCTCGATAAAGGCATCAAATGTGATTTGCAGGTGATTGAAATGGAGAACTGGAATCATGGCCTCAAGTACAGTTTGCCGGTTAAACCATCGCCCAATTTACCCAATTATATCTCGCTTCGTTTGTACCCTTCGTTATGCTTTTTTGAGGCCAGCAATGTGAGCGTGGGACGAGGTACCTACTTTCCATTCCAGGTTATTGGTTATCCGGATCCTACGGCTGGTGATTTTTCTTTTACGCCTGTTAGTATTGAAGGCATGTCGAAGCATCCCAAACAACAGGATAAAAAATGTTATGGCATGGATTTACGAGAGGAAGCTGAGGATCACCGTTTTACTTTATCCTACTTTATATCTTTTTATAAAAAGTTTGGCCACGAAGAAAGCTTTGGTCTAAATACCCGTTGGTTTAATTTACTGGCAGGAGATGGGCAGGTATTAAAGGACATACAGGCCGGGCTAAGCGAAACTCAGATAAAACAGAAGTGGCAAAAGGAGCTTGCTTTATATGCCAAACTGCGGGATAAATATTTACTTTACCCTTCAGGCCTGCTTTCTGATCGCTAAATTTGTTGGCAATGCCCCTGCACTGAAGCCATATCGCAAGCGTAAGGCGATGGTGGCTTACACTTACGTCGCAGCTTCAGTGACAGCGTACCCTTGGGGTAAGCTAAATCGGAGGCAAAGCTCAAATAGGAGCTGCACTTACGGTAAGATTGTTTAGGGCATATTAAAAGTTAATCGTATCGGGGTTCATGCCGGAACCACCAAAATAATCCATATTATTGATGGTTTGCATATCCTCCGGTGCTATCTCAAAATGATCAATTTGAATATTTTCTTTTATTCGGTGGGGTGAAGCCGATTTAGGCAAAGGTAAAACATCATTTTGCAATACCCATCGGATACATAGCTGTGCCACGGAGACCTTATATTTTTTTGCTATGGTAATCAAAGTCTCATTGTTCAGCATTTTTCCTGTGCCAAGAGGGCTCCATGCTTCAACTACAATATTGTTTTTGCGGCAAAGTTCAACAATGTCCTGCTGCATAAAACCCGGATGATATTCTATTTGATTTACGGAAGGCGTAAGGGTTGCACTTTCAAGTAACGGTTTGAGGTGGTGCGTAAGGAAATTACTCACACCAATAGTTTTAATTCTACCTTGCTTATTCAGCTCTTCCAGTGCTCGCCATGTTTCGGCATTGATTTTTTGCCAATCTTTGTATTGATTTTCAACGGCTGGCCAATGAATAAGATACATATCGAGATAATCCAATTGCAGATCGTTTAAGCTTTTATCAAATGCTCGCATTGTCTTTTCATATCCCCTTTCGCTATTCCAGAGTTTACTGGTCACAAATACCTCTTCGCGCTCAATTCCGCTTTCTTTGATGCCTTTTCCAACACTCTCTTCGTTTTTGTAAATAGCCGCTGTGTCGATGTGTCTATAGCCGGCTGCTAAAGCTGTTTTTACGGCATCGATAGCGGTACTGCCATCTGGCGTTTGCCACGTTCCAAATCCTATGGATGGTATTTGTAGGCCGTTGTTTAGTTTAAAATATTTTTTCATTGTATTTGATTGTTATAGGTTATTTAATAATGCTGTTGTTGGCACGCGGATAACACCGGTTTTCAAATACTGGCTGTAAAACCTGTGTTGCTTTGCATTCGCGTCATCCGCGTGCTGTTTCGGAAACAAGCCCTGAATTATCTATATATTGGACAAAATGACTTTTACGTCCTTAGCGGCTACGCGACCATATCCTTTTTCTTCCATCGCAACTTATAAATTTTAAATTTTCACCACCATTTTCCCTTTGTTTTTTCCCTCAAAAAGATCTAGAAAAGCCTGTGGTATGTTCTCAAACCCTTCTCGAATCGTTTCGGTATGATGCAGTTTGCCTTGACCTAACCATTCGGCTAATTGCATAATTCCTTGCGGATGCTTATCGGCATAATCAAATACCACAAAACCTTGCATCGAAGCGCTTTTCTTTACCAAAAACGGCTGTACGCTGATGCTTTTGGGCTGCTCGGTGTTGTTATATACAGAGATCGCTCCGCAGTTAATTGTACGGGAGAACTTATTGATATTGAAGAGTACGGCATCGGAAATCTCACCGCCAACATTGTCGAAATATACATCTACGCCATCGGGGCATGCTTTGGCAATGGCTTCGATCATATTCTCGGTACTGTTATAATTGATACCTTCATCAAAACCGAATTCCGATTTGATCATTTCCACCTTTTCATCGGTTCCGGCAATACCTACTACTCGTAATCCAAGTATTTTACCAATTTGTCCCACGACGCTACCTACCGCTCCTGCGGCACCCGAAACAAGTAAAGTCTCTCCTTTTTTTGGTTTTCCTATCTCTGTTAATCCCAGATAGGCGGTAAGTCCCGTCATACCCAGAACGCCAAGATATGCCGATAGGGGTGCCTTATCCGGATCCACTTTAATAAGCCCATCGGCTTTTGCCACCTGGGTTTCTTTCCACTCCATCATACCCAACACATGATCACCTTTGCTAAACTTACTGTTTTTTGACTCCAAAACTTCTGCAACAACACCGGATGCTATGGGCTTATTGAGCTCAAATGGCGGAATGTAGGATGGTGCATCGCTCATTCTTCCACGTAAATAGGGATCTACAGAAACATATTTAGTACTTAACAAAAGTTCTCCTTCCTTTAGCTCCGGAATTACGGAAGTGCTGAAATCAAAATCTGTTAATTCAGGCTTTCCGGTTGGTCGGTTCTTTAAATTTATCGTTCTTGTTGTGCTCATAATTATCTTTTTTATTTAAATTTTAATACTATTCCATGCCATTTCGTAGGCATCATTTACGTGAGTCGGTGTTAATTTATACAACGCACGCTGTTGTATGTTCATTAAAAATGCAATGGGGTAAATGCTAAATGCATACAACATATATGGCGATACCGGTTTAATGACCCCTTCCTTTTGGCCGCGCTCCCAAAGATCCAAGAGAGGTTGCAGATGTTTTAACCCTTCCTTTCTGCCGGCTTCATCTATCATGGGCGTGTTATCGCATTGCGAAAGAAACATAGCTTCTTCCACCTCTTTTAGTTTGAATTCTGCAATATTTTTCCAAATATTTTTAAAACCCTTTTCCACCGAAAGATGTTCCTCGTAATCCTTAAAAGCATATTGGCTAAAGGCAGCTTTCACCTCTATATAAACCTGATTGATCAGATCTTGTTTGTTATTGAAATAGAGATAAATGGTACCCGGGGAAACTTTTGCCATCTTAGCAATTTTAGACATGGGAGCGGCGTGAAAACCATTGTTGTTTACAAGGTTTATAGTTGCCCTTACAAGGGCTTCTCTCTTTATCTGGCCTTTAGAAACGGTGCACATATCTTTCCTAACTTTGGTACAAAGATAATAAAAAAAATGAACGTTCATTCATAATTATGCCAGAATTTCTTGTGGAGATGTTTTTTACCGAAAGTAGGCACTTGCGTTGAGAAGATGTTGTATCGTTATTTTTTTAGAGGATGTAGCTTAGTCGCTTCTGAGTAATTACCAACAAAAAAACCCACAGATCCTGATTTTATCTCAGCACCTGTGGGTAGGAGTATGGTGATTTATAGGTTTAATTTAAAACTATTTTATAATCAATTTTTCGATATTTTCATCAGTTTTAATCAAATATAAACCTTTTGGCAAAGCGGAAACATCAATAGTATTCTTTGTTTCGGAAGCCAGCTGGGTAGCCACCAGTTTACCTGTCATATTGTATAGGTTAATTACACTTCCTGGTTCAGCAATCACGTATACCACATCTTTTGCCGGGTTAGGATAGATCGCAAAACTTTTTTCTATACGCTTGTTTATATTGGTTGCATTTGATTCGGCAAGTACTACATCGTCGAAATGTACATTGGTTACGGCCGTACCATTTGTGGCCGTACCTAACTCAAACACAAGTTTTCCCATAGGTTCCGGATTGGTTTTAGTAAAAGTATGCGTATAAGTTTGCCATTCGGTAGTGATATCAAATGTTACACCGTCCATAAATGGATCGAACCAGGGATCAACATTTAATCCTTTTCCTACATTTACATTTATAGAGCGTGGGGCATCAGCTTTTGCTCTAAATGTTAATGTATAAGTAGCATTTGGCAGATTCATATTGTCTTGAAACAGCTGAACGGAGTAGCTAGCCCATCCTGCTTCATTTACCGATACTGTAGCCAGGTGATTTTCAAAATAGGTAACACTTCCGTTGCCACCATCTCCAAACCAGCTATCCCACAGAGGATGTGTGCTTTCGCCAATATCTATACCACCAGTATATAAATTTGGGTTTTCAGGTTGCGTTGCTCCTGCCGTGTAAATAATATCGTCAAAGGCAAAGCCTGAAATGGTAGAAGAGCCAGTGCCTTGTGTTACAAAAAACGGGAGCGGAACAGCCGATAAGTCAACATTTAAATCAGCAATAGGAACGATTACCCGATGCCATTCGCCATCTCTTAAAAAGCCGGCCGGATCGTTGCCTACTGTGAAATGAATTTCGCCTTTAGATCCACTTTTTCCTTCAATTGCAACAACAAAATTTTCTTGCGAAGATGTTTTGGCCGAAAAAGACAGTGTTCCATTTGCAAAATGAGTTAAATCCGGTGCAATATCATCATGAATTCCAAAACCGAACCAACCCCTGTCACTGGTGGTTCTCCAGGCCAATGATTCTTCTCCATCATAGGGCGCTGTTGGATATCCCACAAGGGTGTTTTCCCAAGAATAAATATGGCCCGTAACATCGTCAATAAGCAATTTTTCTGTCACATTGGGGTTTTCTGTATAAACGCCATAATAATCGGCAACAATTTTATTTTCTATCAATTCAATAGTAGCATTTCTATTAGGATTTAAAGCTGAATTACTCACATCATCAGGTGAAGTGGAATAATAGATATCGTCAATCAGGATATTGCTAACTGCCCCTTCTCCTCCTATCATAAAGATGTTGCTGGCTTTACTTAAATTTAAACCGGCAATTTTTAAGGTGCTTACCGGGATCGATATATTGTGCCATTGACCATCGCGCTGAAAGCCATACGGATCAGCGCCATTATTAAATTCAACTTTTCCTTCGTTTCCGTCTTGATCGCCTACGCCAATCCAAAAATTATTATCGGCAGTGGTACGTAAAGCAAATTTCAAGTATCCATTGTCATAATGTGATAAGTCAATACCATTGTTAGCGTTTATACCTAAACCAAACCATGTTCTTGAAGCCAATGCATAAAATGCCATTGCCTCAGTTCCATCATAACTGGGGGCGTCATTTAAAGGCTGAAGCGAATTCTCCCAAATCTGCAGCGAGTTGTTTAAATCATCAATAACAAAACGCTCGGTAATAGCAGGGTTTTCTGTATAGATGCCGAACTGATCGGCAGTTGGTGGTGCCTCGGGTGGTGTTATCACTACCTCGCCTTCACCTGTTTTCTGGTAAACCTTAATATAATCTACCATCATTTGTGCAGGTAGTGGAGCGGTGATATGATCAGGATTTGTAATTCCGGGAAAAGAACCACCCACGGCAAGGTTTAAAATAAAATAATGTGTCCAATCGCGAAACTCTTCTGCATCTGCACCATCGATATTCATCGCAAAATAAGGTACTGTTTCATTGTTGAAAAACATTTCAATTTTAGAAGGAGACCATTCCATGGTGAAAGTGTTGTACTGATACAGACTCGATCCTTGAGGAGCTGTATATTGGGGGCCGTGCCCGGCATAATTACCGGCATGCTGCCAGTGTACCGCACCATTAAATGATCGCTCCTGAGTACCAGCCGCAATTCCATCGGCATGACCACCCTCTAATATGTCAATCTCTCCGGAGGCAGGCCATACGTTTTTAGTTCCCAGGGTCCAGAAGGCAGGCCACAGCCCATCGGCCAGTACGGGCAACTTAATACGCGCTTCAATTTTCCCGTATCGAACGCCCACTTTACCACGGGTGTGAATGCGTCCTGAAGTAAACTGATAGCCTTCACGGGCTTCTCTCTTTGCCGTAATTATTAAAGCGTTATTGCCTTCTCCATCGGGTCCCACCGAAACATTGTCCGGACTATAATACTGCAACTCTTGATTGGAACCCCAATTCCAAATGCCTGTAGGGGTATCATAAGTCCAAACATCAGTGTTTAAACTTGTACCATCAAAGTTTTCTTCCCAAACTAAATTGTAGTTTTGTGCAGTTGTTGCCACGAATAACAAGAATGGCAATAAAAAAAGTAATAGTGTTTTTTTCTTCATGTTTAAAGATTTTTTTTAAGATATTCTATTGATAAGAAAATACAGCTCAATGATTACCATTGTGCTGTATTTTTAATAATTCTACTCCTTAATAAACTTGGCCGTCTTGCCCAACGATCGAATAAAATAAATACCGTTTTCCAAATCATTTAACTCAAAAGTTGTTGTTGATTCGTAAGCCGTTTTTGATGTTATTAAAGTACCAGAGATATTGTATAATGAGACTTTGCTTCCGGTTTTTACTTTTACATTCACTCTGTTTTTTGCAGGATTTGGATATACAAACAAGGTTTTATCATGAGCGTTGTGATTTACAGAACTTGCTATAGATGGCTTTAAAACTATATCATCAAAATAAACACTTGTTTCCGCAGTACCATTTTCAGTTTTACCCACTTCAAAAACCAACTTACCATTCGGGTAGGTATTACTTTTTGTAAAAACATGTGTAAATGTTTGCCATTCCGTGGTCAGATCAAATGATTGAGCATCCATAAAAGCATCAAACCATGGATCTACATTTAATCCCTTGCCGATATTTACAATAATAGATCGAGCAGCATCGGCCTTTGCTTTAAAAGTGAGCTCATAGTCGCCATCGGGCAACACTATATTGTCCTTAAAAAGTTGAGCCGAATAACTGAATGAACCAGCATTGCTTACGGCTACAGTGGCTAAATTACCTTGCTCATAGAGCACGCTGCCCGCTCCCCCTGCACCGAACCATGTGTTCCAGTCCGATTCTGGAGGAAGCGTTGTCTCCGGGTATTCATTTCCTTCTGTTTGATAAACCCTGATGTAATCCACCATCATTTGTGCAGGCAATGGGGCGGTAATACCTGCCGGGTTTGTTATACCGGGGAAAGAACCCCCTACGGCCATGTTAAGGATGAAGTAGTGAGACCAATCACGAAACTCCTCTGCATCAGCTCCTGAAATATCCATTGCATAATAGGGCTGGGTATCATCGTTAAAAAACATTTCAATTTTCGAAGGCGTCCAGTACATGGTATAAGTGTTGTACTGGTACAGGCTTGCGTTTGGAGGTGCGGTATGCTGATATCCGTAGCCTGCGTAATTACCCGCATGTTGCCAGTGTAAAGCGCCATTGAATGTCCGTTCCTGAGTATTGTTTGAAATACCTTCTCCATGACCGGCTTCTAATATGTCAATCTCCCCACTCGCAGGCCAAACGTTTTCTGTGCCCAACATCCAGAATGCGGGCCACAAGCCATTGGACAAAACGGGTAGTTTAATGCGTGCTTCAACCTTTCCATAACGAAAACTTTGTTTTCCCCGAGTATGAATACGACCGGAAGTAAATTGATAGCCTCCACGAGTTTCTCTTTTTGCCGTAATAATTAGTGCATTTCCACCTTCACCATCAGGTCCCACCGATACATTATCGGAACTGTAATATTGTAACTCTTGATTAGCGCCCCAGTTCCAAACTCCTGTTGGAGAGTCGTAGGTCCAATTTGAGGTGTTTAATGTATTCCCATCAAAGTTATCTTCCCAAACCAATTCATAGTTTTGTGCACTTGATATTGAAAAGGAAAAAAGTAATAAAAATAAAATAGCTTGTAAATTTTCTTTCATAATTGGATAAATTCAAATGATTAATATTTTTATTTTATTGTAAAAAATCATTAAAACATGACAAACATATCATCAAATGTATTTTATCACTAAAAATAAGACTCATTTAAAACTCACTAGACAGAAATTTAAACCTCACAATAAACACTCTTAAAAAAGTATAAACTTGTATATTATCAGGAACTTAGTGTCTTTTTAATCACTCTTTTGCCGACACTTTTACATTTAAACTACAGGTGGTGTATAATTGAGGAAAATAGGCTGTATTCAATAGTTGCGATATAATAAAACATACCCAGCTGTTGCCTCCTAAATGAATGAGGTTTTATCAATACATTATTTTTGGAGGCCATTCGTCCTCCGACTCATTGGGCATTGTAATTGCTTTAGCGGTTTGTGTTATGGGAGTTATTTGGATGTTTAAGCTGAAGCCATTCAGCTCACATCCAATTTTGGATTATGTATTGTAAGAAGAGGGTGTTTATTCTTAAGGGAAAGAAAACCAGTGGCTTGTGTAATAGATGTTCTGATTTAGGTTTAAGGCTACTTTGCGTTTTTCAATTGCCTTGTCAGACTCCCCAATAGCGGGCACTTTAATTTGTTACTGTATTAAGCTGTTGATATTGTAGCTTTGCACTACACCATACGAGCAGGCCATCTATAGATAATGTTGGAGGGATCGTGTTGTGTCTGCCATAGAACCTGTCTCTTTGCGCTTTGTATTTCTAAATGCCAGACCTTAAAGGTTAGTTTGGGCACCACTTTCATATAATTATTACAGAAATGGTTAGGAATCATTGAATGAATGATGCTTATTGCCCTTGTTCAGAATCAAAAAAGTAGAGAGCTCGATTTAATCCTTTTTTATATAGTTTGGTTAAAAATCAACCTCTCCAGGATGCCAGCGTGCTGTTTGTTTTGCCCACCATTTTTTATCGAATATCAAGTTATTAGGATAGGCATCAATTACACGCATCCCAATTTTATTTATGTCTTTGCATCTCATATGCTTCAACTATACGTCGGGCCTTTTCGAAATACTTACTTAAAACGATTACCTTTACAGAGCCGGCTCCGCCTGGCGCACTATACCATGGTGCAATGGTGCCGATGTACTCATCTTTTAAGAAGGCTTCTATGTTTTCATTCTCCAACAGGTTTTTTACCATTTCGGCTTCATATAAATCACCCGAGAATATTTCTATCGGGGTTGATGGTTTTTTTGTCGTCATATTTTTTATTTGATATCCAAGGATTACATGAATTTTAAGTGTACTTGAAGTGCGACTAAAGTTGGTTCTGGCTTGTCCAGATCCGGGTAAAATAATAGTCGCACCTTAAGAACAACGGACAAGCACCAGGCTCCAAATCCAAAACCGGGGGAAGTGATATATCGCCACTTTAATTTAATTGGCTTGTCTGTCACTACCAGGGAAGAAGCTTTGTTGAGCGAAAAAGCCTACATGCTCATAGCAACGTTTCTTGCGCTACGCTTCCTTCGGCCATAAACCATCTGCTATCAGCTATAATCTGCCAAAATATTCTTCACATCTTCGGCGGCTACGCGACCATATACTTTTTCGCCAATGGTAACTACCGGAGCCAATCCGCAAGCCCCCACGCAGCGCAGGCTGCTCAGTGAAAATTTACCATCGGGGGTAGTTTCGCCAACCTTCACATTCAGCAGGTGCTTAAATTCATCAAGCACTTTTTCGGCACCGCGCACGTAGCAGGCTGTGCCCATGCACACCGAAACGGGATGTCGGCCCTTGGGTATCATGGTGAAAAACGAATAAAACGTAACTACGCCATATACGTGGGCTACATTCACTTTTAACTCATCGGCCACCACTTCCTGCACCTCAGCGGGCAAATAGCCAAAGATACTCTGTGCCTGGTGCAACACATTAATCAATTCGCTTTTATCGTAATCGAATTTTTTGCAAACATCCTTTAGTTCCCGGACTTTGCTGTCTGCTAATTTTAATTCTGCCATATCGAATTGCTTTTGATATAAGTTATTCAATAAAAAAAGAGTCAAGTATCAAGATTGAATTATTAACATAAAAGCATCAAGGTGAAGGTGTTAAAGTCCTTCGAAAACAAGTTTGGAACAAATCGTACCGAATCCTTTGTATATGTAGCGATATGCTGCTAAAAAATAAAATAATCCTAATGATAAGATACCAACCTGTTATGTTCCATTTCAAATAAAATATTATCTATCTACGTATTATGATACTTTGCACTTGATACTTTGTACTTATCTTGTTAATCATTTTTAATCTCCACCTTTTTTTTCTTGTCAAAATATTGGGTGTGCAGCAGTTGATGTGCCAGTTTACTGCCCGGCTCACCAAGGAACTCTTTGTACAACTTAATAATGAAGGGGTTTTCGTGCGATTTACGTATGGCTTTGCCCGCATCCTCACGATAAATGGCCGACGCTCTTTTTTTGAGTATGCTTGAATGACCATGATGGTAGGGCTGTCCGCCGCCGCCGATACACCCACCAGGGCAAGCCATTATTTCGATGGCATGATATTGCGATTTCCCGGCTTGTACATCTTCCAGTAACTTACGGGCATTCCCCAGGCCATGGGCGATACCAATTTTTAGGGGAAGTCCGTCAAAATCTACTTCGGCCGAGCGGATACCCTCGAAACCGCGTAATGCCTCAAATTCCACTTTCTCCAGTTTCTTTTTGGTATGTACTTCGTAAGCGGTGCGCACCGCCGCTTCAATCACACCGCCGGTATTGGCAAAAATAACACCGGCACCGGTAGATTCGCCCATAGGGTTGTCAAACGCTTCATCCGTTAGTTCCATAAAATTGATATTGGCACCTTTTATCATCTGAGCTAGCTCGCGAGTGTCGATAGACAAATCTACATCCGGATTTCCATTCACGGCAAACTCCGGACGGGACGCTTCATATTTTTTTGCCAGACAAGGCATGATGGAAACTACCACCATATCTTCCCGCTTGATACCCATTTTGTCGGCCAGATACGTTTTGGCTATGGCGCCAAACATCTGTTGGGGCGATTTGGCTGTGGAAGGAACATCCAACATATCTGGGAAGTTGCTTTCGAAGAAATTAACCCATCCCGGACAGCAAGAGGTAAGGATAGGCAGTTTTACATTCTTATCGCCTGTCAGATGCTTGTTTAGGCGATCCAGCAGCTCGGTTCCCTCTTCCATGATAGTGAGATCCGCAGCAAAGTCGGTATCGAACACCTTATCGAAACCCAGTTTTTTTAATGCAGACACCATTTTTCCGGTTACTAAGGTGCCTGGTTCCATGCCAAACTCCTCGCCTAATGCGGCACGCACAGCGGGTGCGGTTTGTACCACCACGGTTTTAGCGGGATCTACCAGGGCAGCGATCACCTTGCGGGTATTGTCCACCTCGGAGAGCGCTCCTGTTGGGCAAACGGCCACACACTGCCCGCAATAGGTACAGGTAGATTTTTCCAGATCCATCTCAAAAGCCGGTGCTACCACCGATTCAAAACCCCGGTTGATAGCCGAGAGGCAACCCACGGTTTGCAGCACGTTACAGGCCATTTCGCAGCGGCGGCACATAATACACTTGTCCATGTCGCGGATGATGGCAGGCGAGCGGTCTATTTTGTAATGCGATTGTTCCCCTGCGAAGGGGATTTCGCGAATGCCCAGGTTCTGTGCCATAGTCTGCAATTCGCATTTGCCGTTTTTAACACAAGTAAGACATTCGGGGGGATGATCCGACAGGATGAGTTCCATTACAGTGCGGCGTGCGTTTATTACACGTAACGAGTGGGTATTAACGTTCATATTCTGGGTGCATTCCGTTTTGCAGGCCGGAGCCAGATTTCGTCTGCCTTCTACCTCCACCACACAAATGCGGCAGCCGCCGGGTTTGTTCTCCACATTTAAATCGTGCATTTTCAGGTGGCACAAGGTAGGGATATTCACCCCCACGCTTTGGGCAGCTTCTAACAGGGTAGTGCCTTTTTCAACTACTACTGCTTTGTCGTCTATATTTAATTTTACGATATCCATTGCTATGATCTTTAAATTGGTTACTGGATGCTGATGGCATTGAATTTACACTTTTCCATGCAGGCGCCACATTTTATACAAATGGAGGCATCGATTATATGGGGTTGTTTTTTATCGCCTGATATAGCATCTACCGGACAAACACGGGCACAGAGGGTGCAACCCACGCAGGCCACCGCATCGATGACGTACATCATCAGATCCTTACACTGCCCGGCCGGGCATTTTCCGTCCTTCACATGAGCCAGGTATTCGTGCATGAAATTATCCATAGTGGAAAGTACGGGGTTAGGCGATGTTTGCCCTAAGCCGCAAAGTGAGGTATCTTTAATAACATTACCCAAATTGCGCAATATCCCCAGATCTTCCTGGCTGGCATTTCCCTTGGTAATTTTATCCAGCATCTCATATAAACGCTTATTGCCTATGCGGCAGGGAGCACACTTGCCGCAGGATTCCTCCACCGTAAAATCGAGGTAGAACTTAGCTACAGAAACCATACAGTCGTCCTCATCCATCACTATCATACCACCCGATCCCATCATGGAGCCGCTGGCCAATAAAGTGTCGTAGTCGATGGGAATATCGAGGTGTTTTTCGGTAAGACATCCCCCGGAGGGGCCTCCTGTTTGTACGGATTTAAACTTTTTGCCGTCCTTGATGCCTCCGCCAATATCAAAAATAACCTCGCGCAGGGTAATACCCATGGGCACTTCTATCAGACCTACGTTATTGATTTTACCGGCGAGCGCAAATACCTTGGTACCTTTGCTTTTTTCGGTGCCGATAGACGAAAACCATTCGGATCCATTGATAACGATAGCAGGAATATTGGCAAAGGTCTCCACATTGTTTACGTTGGTGGGCATGCCTTTATAACCACTTACCGAGGGGAAGGGAGGTTTAACGGTAGGTTCGCCGCGCAAACCTTCCATGGAGTGTATTAAGGAGGTTTCCTCGCCACACACAAAAGCACCGGCACCGTAGCGCAGCTCCACATCAAAATCAAATCCGGTACCGAAGATGTCCTTACCCAAAACGCCCAAATCCCGGGCTTGATCGATGGCTATTTTTAATCGATTGATAGCCAGAGGGTACTCGGCTCGTATGTAAATCAAACCATGGCTTCCACCGATGCAATAGCCACAGATGGCCATGGCTTCCAAAACCGAATGGGGATCGCCTTCCAGGATAGAGCGATCCATAAAAGCACCCGGGTCGCCCTCATCGGCGTTGCACACCACATATTTTATGTCGCTCATTACTTTGTTGGTTATCTCCCATTTTAAGCCAGTTGAGAATCCGCCTCCGCCACGTCCGCGCAATCCCGAGTCTTTAATTATTTTAATGGCTTCTTCGGGTGTCATTTCGCTAAGTACCTTGCCCAGGGCAGCATACCCATCGCGGGCAATGTATTCGTCTATATTTTCGGGGTTAATAAAACCGCAATTGCGCAATGCGATGCGAATCTGCTTTTTATAGAACCCCATGTGCTTCGAATCGGTGATGTGTTCCGATGTTTCGGGATCGACATACAACAAACGATCTACTTTGCGTCCTTTTATCAGATGCTCCGAAATAATCTCGTCGGCATCTTCGGGATTAACGTGGACGTAAAAAGTATTGTCAGGAATCATTTTTACGATGGGGCCTTTTTCGCAAAAACCGAAGCAACCTGTACGTACCACCTGTATTTGATCGTCTAAGCTGTTATCGGTAACCGCTTGCTTTAGGTTTTCAACGATCTCCTCGCCCTTGGAAGCACGACATCCGGTGCCTCCGCAGACTAAAATGTGACTATTGTATTTGGCCATAGCGCTGAATTATTTTTCGTTACGATGTTCGTTTGATGTTTTATAGGCGGCAGGTATTATACCATCGACCAACTCACCACCAATGATGTGCTTGGTAATGATCTCCTCGGCCTTTTTAATATCTACATCGCCATATACCACCGGATCGGTTCCGGGTACGTGCACCTCGATGGTGGGTTCGGAGTGGCAATAGCCCATGCAGCCCGTTTGTGTTACCACCGCATCCAGGGCTCTATTATCTAACTCTTCAATCAGATAACTCATGGTTTCCTTGGCCCCTGAAGCAATGCCGCAGGTGGCCATCGACACTTTTATCTGAACTAATTTTTCGGGACGATCGCTGTTTTCACGAAGGCTAATCTTCGACTGAAGTCCTTCTCTCATCTTTTTTAGATCATCTAAGGTTTTTACTTTTGCCATATCGTTTGAGTTTTAAGAGTTTCAAGCTCCCTGAGTGTGACAGACAAGCCTTTAATTAAATTTACGGTGGCGGTATGTCGTTTCACTCCATTTGGGTTTATAGATATTGCTGCGCAATGTTTTCTCGATCCACGAATTACACAAAGTTGCTTTCCTTTGTAAAAATTACTAAAAAAAGGATTAGGTTCAAAACCACCCCGTCTGATGTTTCGTACCTCAACATCATCTAACTCCCGAATGCGAATTCGGGACAGGCTCTCCTTTTTTTAAGGAGGGGAATCCGTTGAGTGAAGCATATTTTTACAACAACTCATCTCATTTAATTTGCAAACTCTTCCCTCTCCCATTTTTTGGAGGAGGGGGAAGTACCGCACCGTAGGTGTGGGGATGGGGGTGAATTTACTGCTTACAGCAAACAGCTATTTCACATCTCCACTCCAATTTCCGTTAGGTTTTCGTTTATCATTTCTTTTATAAATTTTATAACTGGGGCTTGGCTTATTTCAACACCATCGAGCACGCTTTTTACTGAGCGGCTATTAAATATATATTCCTGTTCATTTATACGGTACGTAAAACAAAAATCGACATTGGGGTTTCCTGCTACCATCAGGCTTAGGGTTCCGGGTAAATCACCCATAGGCGGCCTGTCTATATGCGAACGGATAAATGTAGCGGTAAGTAAAGTTCCATTTCCCGGTTGCGACTCAATAAGCACGTTTCCACCTGTTAGTTGTGCGTTTTGCTGTAACAGGGGAATGCCCATCCCCACCTTACGGGTAGTGCGCGAAGTAAAAAAGGGATCCATCGCCTTTGCAATTGTTTCCTTATCCATGCCGCAACCGTTATCCTTAACGATCAACACCATGGTATCCTCGTTCGTGTTTTCAATGACGGACACCTCAACGAGTGCGGCTCCGGCTCTGACCGAATTTCCGACTATATCAAGTAGGTGCATGGATATGTCGCGCATGTTTTTTTAAGATTTTAATTCGTTAATCAAGTCTTTTACAAGTTCAACCCCCATTCTGTCGGTTTCTTTTTTATATTCGTCCAGGTACATCCAAGTAAATTTTTTGGTAGAATGCTTTCTGTTCCCTAACGGTTGCTCTTTGTTTTGAATAGATCCTTCACCCTGAGCATTCGATTCTCCATTGTTTGTAATTGTGTAATCGTATGTGAGATTTATTGGATAGGGACTTATTGCTTCAAACACACTTACCGCATAGGCAACCACTACAATAATTGTGTTGCCTTTATTTTCGTACAGAAACTTGCCGGGGATATCCTTCAATTTAATTTCTATTTTTTTATCACCTGCATACTGTTTCAAATCAAGACTATCTGCAGCCCTATAAATTCCATTTCTCACGTATTCCAATCGTGTGTTAAAATCCAATTCACATTCGATGGTGGAGTTCCATCCCCAATAAAAAATGGCCGGTACAAATGAATTTTTCTTTTGGTTGTATTTAGTTTGCTGCGGCTCTGCCTGTTCTGTATGTACAAGTAACCAATCATTTAAGTTAGACTCCGCTCTTACGTCTTTTGTTTTTGGATCAACAATGGAGGCGTATTTTTTTGTAGTTACGCAGCTGATAGAAAACAGAACTAAAATAGAAAGTAAGATTATATTCTTCATTTTTTATATTTTACAAGATTACAGCTATTCGTATCTGATCCGTCTAAATTAATTATATACAGCATCATACTCCATAACGCTCTCCTTTTTTCATTATACTCAATACCCGTCTTCCGGTTTCGTTTTTCAAGGCCATTTTCACTTCATTAAACGATGATTCCTGCAATTGCATTATGGTATAACTGCTCCCAATCTGTTCCGGTATATGGGCGTCGGAATTGGTGATAAGGCTATATTTTTTTATCCACGGATGTTTATTTTTAAACGCTTCCATATTAGCATTGGCGCTGAGCTCAACTCCCGAAACAGTAAGATTGCCAGGTAAAAAACCCAATTGACTGGATATGCTGTTACGGGGTTTATCCACGTGTGCCGGAATAAACAATCCGCCCAACTCGGCTACTTTTCTGTTCACTTCGTCAATCGATGCATCCAAACCCACAATCAACAGTCTTAGTTCTTCGCCTAAAATATTATTGTCTTTATCTACCCAAACCTGGTCGCCGAACAACTCCGGTTTATTTTTTATCCTGGGGAGATGTGTGTCCAGATATTGCTGAAATTGGTTGAGTTGGTTGCTATCTTCAAAGAACGTAAGGCAATGCACCTCTTCTTTGGTGTTTATTTCGGCACCACATAAAACCGTTAATCCTACTTCGTGGCCCATCTGTCGTATCACTTCGCACTGTTTGGTGCTGTTATGGTCGGCAATGCCTATGATGTCTAACTGTTGTTCCAGGGCCCGCTCAACAATCACATCGGGGCTCATCTGCAAGTTCGCGCAGGGCGAAAGTACCGTATGGATATGTAGATCGACCCGATAGTTTTTCATTGTAAATGAGTATCAAGTTTTTAGTATCAAGTATAAAGACAAATGAACACAGTGGCACAGGGACACCGCGTTAATTTTTATTATCTTTTTTCTAACAGCGCATATAATTTGCCGGCTATTTCAAAGGTTTCCAGTTTGGTTCCCAATATGGGGATGCCTTCCTGGTTGCTTTGTTCCCGGGCTGCTTGCTCGGGCTCGTGGCCTTTAACCAGAATGATGGCTGCTACCTCTTTTAAAGAAGCGATAGCCACAACGTTTTTGTGGGTTTGCAGGGTAATCCATACTTGGTTTTCATCTACGTTGCCCATCACATCGCTTAGTAAATCGGACACATAAGCGCCAAGCACAGAATTGTTGATGCCTTGATTACCACAAAATACTTTTAAGTCGAGTTGATCGACCAAATCACATACCTTCATTTTTAGCTCCTAACTTTTTACAGTCCTTACTCAATCTGTCTTTGCCCCATGTTTTTTCAATGATACGAATGGCGTGCTCACTACTTAGCTTATTGCTTTTTTCCATCATCCGCTGTAAAAAAACACAGTTACTCAGGTTGGCTTTGCGTTGCACTACATCTTCGGCCAAAGCCTGGCAATGGGGCGATCCACAGGCACCACAATCGATACCCGGTAAATAGCACATCAGGTTTCGGATGCGTTCCATTTTTTTTAAGGCTTTTGAAAAATCTGTATCCAGCGCCATGGCTGGCAAGGGATTTACCTTACTTATAAATAAATCTTTATCTTCAATAATGTCATTATGCGCTTTCCAATCCACATCGCCGTTTTCACTTTCTAACTGCTTTGCTCTCAGTTTCATTCTTTCTACGGTTAAAAAGCGGTTGCCATGTAGCAGCACCCCTCCGGCACAGCCTTGATCGCAGGCACGCAACTCCAGGTAATCTACCGTTGGAATCTCCTCATTTTCCAGAAGCTCTAAAAACTCTATTACATTATGTATTTCGTCCACGGCAAGGCAGGTACCCTTCATGTTATCGGTTTCGCCACGCGTTAAACTCCATTGCGTAGCTTTTGCGGACAGATGAGGAAGGACGGGAAGTTGGCTGGTTCCTGTTTTGTTATTTTTTATTCGGGTATATAGTTTATTGTAGAGGTAGCGCATATTAATTACCCCGTTTATCACTGTATCTTCATCATTGTTTATGCCTTTGAGGGCAGCAATTTTAGCAGCACAAGGGGTAATATAAAAAATACCTATTTCTTTTTCGGGCACGCCTTGAGTAGCCAACAACTTGCGATAAAAAGCCGCCGAAGCATCTACCGGTGGTTTTACCGAGGCTATATTATCGATCAGCGATGGAAACTTGACCTGTATGAGTCGAACAACGGAAGGACAAAAGGTGGATATCAGGGGCTTTTCGGCTTTCGACTGCATCTGGTCGTTCATGAGGCCATTGATAACATCCACCATAAATTCGGCCTGAAAAACATGGGTAAAGCCCAATTCCTTCATAATGCTAAATATCTCCTCTTCGGAAATGGAAGTAGGAAACTGACCTGTAAAAACTGCCGGTACCAGTGCCACGCGGCATTCATAATCAAATATATTGTCCCAATCGTCCTGCTCTACATAAATGGCATCTACGGGGCAGGCCTTAAGACATTCGCCACAATCTACGCATCGCTTTTTGAGTATCAACGCTTTACCCTTGTTTATACGAATAGCATCGGTAGGGCACACACTCATGCAATGGGTGCATCCGTAACAAATATCTTTGTCAACCTTTAAGGCATGATATATTTGTTGCTTTTTCATTTGCGTTGATGGTTCTCTTAACAGATTATACAAATACGCTCTTTAGTCTTTCCCTAACGTTAGAAAAGACTTGCAGGGAGAGGGTATGGCTATAGAAATACGGCAATCATTCACTTGAAACCTTTTAAGCTATGTGTCCCCCTCTACTCTCCTTTAGCCGGAGGGGGCTCTTCATTTTTTTTTCGTGATAAAAGAAACGAAGCAAAGAAAATATTTCATGTTGCACGTTTCGAATAATTTATAAAACTAAAAATCCATCAAAAAAAGAATTCGTCAATTCTCGTAAACATTATCTATGTCAATTATTAGCCGTCATTGGTATTTTTTTGTTTCATAGGAATCTTACAAGTTCTATAAATTAGTTTTCATCTCTACTTTGGTTCCTTTGTTTACTATGCTGCTCACCTTAAGCTCGTCTACATTCTTTTTTATATTGGGAAGCCCCATCCCTGCACCGAAACCCATTTCACGTACTTCACTGGATGCTGTTGAGAAGCCCTCGCGCATGGCCAGTTCAATATCGGGTATGCCGGGCCCTTCATCATCCAAAACAATAGATATATCTGCTGTGTTAATGTTAATGTTTATGGTACCCTTGTAGGCATGAGCCACTATATTAACTTCGGCTTCGTACAAGGCTACCACTGTTCGTTTAATCACTTTAGGATTTACGTTCAGTTGTTTCAGTACTTTTTTTACGCCACTTGCAGCGTTGCCCGCCTTGGAAAAATCTCCTCCCTCTACTTCATAAACAAATTTCATGTGTCTAGATATTCTTTTTTAATTGCCACTAACTTATCCCGCCATTGCGGGATAGCCTGCCCCGATTTTTTATCGGGGGAACTCTCCCAAACTAATCAGTCCCTCTTTGTGAGAAGTATTCTCTCCGCTTTCGAAGAGCAGGCTATGGCGCGTTTCATAATGCTTTAATAAACGGGTAACAAACCTGCCTCGTATAACTTGCCCACAGCTTTAAACATGGAATATTTACATTGTATTAGTACTAAACCTTCCATGCCCGCCAGTTCCAGCATTTGCGGTGTTACCTGCTTGTTACGCACAAACACAATGCAATTAATTTCCGACATTTCTACGGTTCGGATGGTTTGTACATTAGCCAAGCCGGTTATCAGTACCACCTTATCGGTATCTAAGGTTAGTACGTCGCTCATTAAATCGCTGGCAAAACCACGGGTTATCTCGTTTTCTAAATATTCCGAACCACATACCACCTGGGCATCCAGTATATCCGCAATCTCTTTTATTTTCATTAAAGAAACTATTCGTTAATCACTTGTAAAATACAATGTATCCTTCAAAAAAAAAACGGGGATTATCATGTATGCTGTAATACATAATCAGTCTAAATAGGGCAAATAGAAATAAATGGAAATGGCCAGGAATAGCGGCGAGATACGATCGGATTAGAAGAAAAAGAGAAATGTTAGCAATAGGGGGTGGTGAGGGGTTTGGGGAATGACTTTGATTTTGACTTGGAGAAGCATAAATTGGGCAAAGGGAGTTATGAGTTGCTTGTATCTTTCAACCATGACTTAGTTCCTACATAATGTAAATTAAACTCCCATTGAGAATAGTAATTTATCCCCTAACATCATTTATGCTGTCGTCGGATTCAAGTACTTTGGCAGCATAAGAGCATCGGGCGGTAATTTTGGCCTTCTTTTTACGCGCAAATTTTACCGCCTCCATTACCATTTGCTTACCCAGACCTTTACCGGTAAACTTAGCTTCCACGGTGGTGTGCTCAATAATAAATTGAGTTTCTCCGGCCCAGGTATAAGTCATTTTGCCTGCAAAAATGTCCTTTTCATAAATTACAAAGCGTCCTTGTTTACCATTGTCCTCATGTTTTATCTTTGCCATAGTGTTATGCATTTAGATGTTTTTAGTACTGGTTCTTATAACTTATTCCTGACCCCATCTTATTCCTGACCCTATCAAAAAACCAAATTTCATAAGCATTAAAGATATGAAAAATGATGGAATATTGCAGATAATATCGTTAGCCTGCCCTATCCGTAGATTTTATGAATAGGGCAGGCTAAAAGGAGTGGTGAAAGCGTTGTTGCTTTAATCTTCCAAATAGCCATATTTGCCGGAGTTGAAATCATGGAAGGCCTGTTGTAACTCTGCTTTCGTATTCATCACAAAAGGACCTTGAGCTGCAATGGGTTCGTTGATGGGGTGCCCGCTTAAAACCAGTACTAATGCATCATCAGTAGCTTTTATTTTAAATTTTTCGCCATCGTTGGCCATGAGCACAAAATGGTTGGTGGGTGCTTTAGTGTTATCGTTTATCGTTATGCTGCCTTCAATTACTAACAGTGCTGTGTTATAATTGGCAGGGAACGTAAAGTCAGTTGTGCCCTCTTTTTTTAGTTTTGCATTGAACATGTGAATGGGTGTAAAAGTAGAGGCGGTGCCTAACACACCTTTGTATTCGCCGGCTATAACCCTAACTTCACCTTGCTTACCTTCCAGTTGATAGCACTTGATATCGCTGTGTTTTATAGCTTGGTATTTAGGTGTACTTTCTTTGTCTTTTTTTGGTAGGTTTACCCAAAGTTGCACCATCTGAAAATCGCCCCCTTGCTTACTCCATTCCTCTTCGTGATATTCTTTATGCAACACACCGCTTGCGGCCGTCATCCATTGAATATCGCCCTGGCCTATTACACCACCGCCGCCACTACTATCGTGGTGAGCTACTTTTCCCTGATAAGCTATGGTAACCGTTTCAAAGCCTTTATGGGGGTGAACGCCAACTCCTCTTGGTTTGTCGGCTGGCGGGAAAAAAAATTTGGAATTATAGTCCATCAGTATAAATGGATCCATTCTCTGCATGCTTAAGCCCTTAACGCTGGGGATAAAATTATGAACCCGAAAGCCATCGCCCACAAAATGCGGTTGCATGGGGCTTACAACTTGTTCTACTGTTTTTATTTTCATCTTATTACAAATATTTGTTCTTTATTGGTATTCGATTGGCTCCTTCAAATTCAGGAGTATGATAGAACCGGCCATTAAGGGCCCTGTTCCATCTTACTTGTGCTTTAAATGTTTTATCTCAATAACATAATACTTTGAGCTTTGTTCTATTGAGGCTTGGAGTGGGGCGGCTTTGGGTGGGATTTGAAGCTTGAGGATTACTCCTGGCGCTACTTAGGGTGGCACTCGGTGGAGGAAGAACCCAGGTTTTTACCGATAGTAAAAAGCCTCTGCAATTCAGTGAAGCCGGTTATGCGGGAAGGGATGCGGCACAATCAGGTGAGCTGTCGATTATTGTAAACTTTCCTACATTTCCTAAAACCAGGTTGTGGCTGCATGATGACGGCATTTGCGTTGGTTGCTTTTTTATCGAGCCACTCAAAAAATACCGGGTTTTCTTAAATGCACTATATATACTCCATTGAAACTTCTTTCAGGAACTTACTCTCGAGCAGGTGGGCGATACGTTTGACCACGGTGCGCCGTATTTCGAGCTCTACAGGTAAGCTGGGGTCCTGATGGGCTACGTTGATGCGTGTTCCATTGATGATTTGTATTTTGTCGCTCTCTAAAAAAAGCTTTACAATTTGATTTGCCGGTCCTTTGCCAAGGGTGCTGTTTTTATCAAAATGCTCCATTATCCGCACTACCTTGCCCAAGGTGAGTATTCCTTCGGTAACCAAATCAATACCTTCCATTTGTGCAGTAGGGGGCAGGTCCGGATCGGACATATCAAGCCCCGAGGAAAATTTCAGACCCAGTTCGCGAGCTATAATTTCGGCTGTTGTTCCTCCGCTCACTATTTTTTTTCCACCAAAACGTTGTACTTTCAAGGCAAAGTCTACATCTGTTTTTTCATCGAAAGGGGGCCCTGTTACAAACAGGAGTCTGCGTGGTTCGCGCAGATAGATAATGCCGCAGGAAGTGTCGTCCAGCGGGCTGCCTCCATCGTTGAGTGAAGCCATATTAACAATTTTGCGCGACAGTTTGGCCGAGGCGATAAATGGGGTGTTTTTAACACTTTTAATCACATACAGTTCGGCTTCGTCGCGTCCCCAGCCAAAGGGCAGTGTTTTGCTACCCATACCCGATTGAACAATGCCATCCGACCAAAAAAATATCCGGTCCTCCTTGCGGGCCTGAAAATGGCAGGTATGTAGTTTTTTTCCTTTGTTGCGTTTACTATCGAGGGTAATCTCGTTCCATCCCGGATCGAACGGACGATGGCTGCGCATAATAAGGCAACGAGGATTGTCGTACTCCACAATGGTAGTGCTTCCCTCATCGTCGATATCAATGATGGTAAAAGTAGAGTAGCTCACCTTACGCACGCTGCATACCGGTAAGGTGTTCATTATAATTTCGGCTGTTCGCTGCACCTCTTTGTGTTCCACGGTAAAGTTGACGGCCATGGATGCGGTTAGGGTGGCCAGCACATTGGCTTTAACGCCACTGCCCATTCCATCCGAAAGAACCACAATGGTGCGTGCATCCTCTTTGATTCGGCGGGAAAGAAACACATCGCCACAGATGTATTCGCCAAAATGGTTATTTTGCTGGCAGTCGATGTCGAGAAAAAAATCTGGTTCTTTAACCTCCATGGCTGTCTCCCAATTTTTGTGCTTCGATGATGGAGCTTAATACTTTTTCGGTTTTTGAAGCGCTCTCACCCAGCAAAAAGGCTATTTGCTGCACTGTTTGCAGATTGTCGCGGATAACGGAACGTGCCCGATTGATGACCTCTTCGCGTCGGACCTCAGGTGCGGTAAGGTCGCGGATGATACCACCAACAATTTGATGCTTTTTAATGGTAAACACCGATACGTTTAGTATGACATCGTCCTGAGTGGTGTCGCGATTGATGATTTCTTGTCCGGTTTGCAATACCGTACTGAACATGGCACCAAAGGGGAGAAAGGTATTGATGTCGGCTCCTTTTAATCCGGGTATTATCTCGTTAAGCTGTTTAGCATCTTCGCCCATCATATTCACGAAGCTCAGATTAGCTTCGATGATATTCAGCCTGGCATCAACCATAACAATACCTGCCCTTATTTTATTGAGCATGGCGGTAATGGTTTCTGCGGCCTCGCGGGCTGCCAGCTCTTCCTTGCGTGCTTTTTCCTCACTTTCTTTAAGGGCTTCCTTGGTGTTTTTTAAGTTTTCGTTAGCAGCGTGAACCTTATTGATGTAGGTGTGCAAGGTTTTTAAGGAGTAGGAATAGCACATCTCAAAATTGGTGAGCCCCTGGCAGTAGGCCACTGCAAACTCCTTGCAACTGGGATAGCCGCAGGCGCCACAACCTAATTGGTCCTCTACATTACTCTTGCCCATATCATGCAATACGCGTTGAACTTCCTGCTCCGAGGGTTGGGGGAGTCTACGGTCGGTTATTTTAAAGCTACGGCTCAAATCAATGTCCTTAAATTCCTTCATATCCTTTTCCCATAGTGTATTGTCAATTACTTTAAGGCGTTTTTCTACATACCGGACAACATTAGACTGACGCAAAAACTTTTTATCACCGGGCGACATGCCCGGCCCCATGACACAACCCTCGCAATAATACAGATCGAGGTTTTGGTTAAGGTTAGTATGGGCAGAAAACTCTTTGAGGGAGCCCAAAAAATTATTTCGTCCATCAACAGATATGATGTTGGTATTCAGTAAGTCTTGTTGCATATCTACCGTCTGCCATAATCCCTGGTTGATGGGATATAAACCTCCTTTGCGTCCTACGGGTGGATCAAAGTCGCTGTATTCTACCGAGGCTTCATTAATGTCATCCTCTTTAAACATGGCTCGGAGTTCTTGAAAGGAAATTACTGCATCGATTTTACCATCGGTATGGGCAAAAGCCATAGCTTCATCTTTGGCCGCCACACAAGCGCTAATATACACCACTTTAACATCGCTGCCATATTTTTTATGCATCACCTTGGCCATGGCCACAAATGGGGGTACGATGGGAGCCAGGTTATCCACCAGCCCGGGGCGATATTTTTCTACGTACGAGCGAACCGGCGGACAATGCGTGCTAACGTAGTATTTACCGTGGAAATCGCCCAGCAGCTCTTTGTACTCCTGCGCAACCAAATCAACACCAAATGCCACTTCGCTCACCAGGCTAAAACCCAGCTCACGTATCATGGCTACAAACTTACGGTAGTCGGATATATCGTCGAATTCGCCCGATATGGCGGGGTCGCATATGGCGGCCACCTTAACATCACTATTCAACATTTTACGCACAGTATCCACCTGATTGCGGAAACTAATGGCTTTTTGGGCACACACCACCACGCAATTGCCACAACCTATACACCTGTCGGGCATAATGTTAGCATAGTTATCGGCAATTTTTATGGCCTTTGCCGGGCATACTCTGATACAGGTGAAACTAAGGTTGCATTTATCCTTATTTCCTTTGATTAGTTGTGCCATACCTTAGTGGTTTACGTTAAAGTATTCGTTCAATATCTGAAATACATTATTGGAATTGACTTGACTGTACATCGCATTGTCTATTTTTAGGATAGGGCCATTTTCGCAATTACCGCTGCACAATTCGCCCCTAAAAAACACCAACTCCTCTAATTCGTGCACCGATAAAAACCTTTTAACGATATTTAAAATTTCCTTATTGCCCCGTGCAAAGCAAGAGCTACCCAGACATATGGTAATGGTATGTTCGTTTTGCATATCGTATAAGTTTTAAGCCCACATAATAAAGATAAACATATTTTACAGATTTGTGATATTTGCAATGTGCCCCTGGCATAATGATACCTGCAAAATTAATTATGAAGGCATACAATTGGCCGTAATCTAAACTAATCACCCACAGTCCGTTAGACAGCCAATTGGTGTAGAAATTTTAAAGTGCATATTTCCCAGAGTGGGACGGAACCTACCGGGATAAAACAACGGTAGAGATATTACCCCTATGGGAATTCCACACCCAGCCCATCTGATTCCTTTTTTTACGATGATTTATATCTAATACCTATTCCTTCCGATATAGCTGGTATGTAACAATTCATGCGACTTATGGCCCAGGGGTTTTTTCAGGAATTCTTTGTAAAGTTTCACTACTTCAGGATTTTCGTGTGACTTTCGGATAGGTTTTCCTACATCCTCCCTGTAAATGGCTTTGCTACGCTGCCGGCGTATGGTGGCGTTGGTAGGTATGGGTTGTCCCCCTCCACCCAGGCATCCACCGGGGCAAGCCATTATCTCAATAAAATGATAACTTGCTTCACCTTTTTTTACTTTGTCCATTACCGTTTTAGCGTTGGCCAATCCGTGTGCAACACAAGTTTTTAATTCTACACCGTTTAAAAAGTCCCACTCAGGTAGTGCGTCCTCTATTTTAATAGTAGCCTCTTTTACTTCGTCCATGCCACGCACAGGGGTTATGTTTAAACCTTTAAAAGGTACTTCGCGTCCGGTTACCACTTCGTAGGCGGTGCGCAGAGCGGCTTCCATCACACCTCCCGTGGCTCCAAAAATAACCCCGGCTCCGGATGAAACACCCATAAAAGAATCGAACTCTTCGTTTTCCAGTGCTTCAAAATCGATGCCTGCCTGCTGAATCATTTTGGCCAGCTCGCGTGTTGTCAGCACCAGATCTACATCTTTATATCCACTGGAATGCATCTCGGGGCGGTTGGCTTCATATTTTTTGGCAGTACAGGGCATTACCGATACCGATACCATATCTTCGGGTTCGATATTCATTTTTTTGGCATAATAGGTTTTTGCCAGGGCACCAAACATTTGCTGTGGTGATTTGGCGGTTGAAACGTTAGGCAGATACTCGGGGTACATGTGTTCGATGTATTTAACCCATCCCGGTGAGCAGGACGTGGTCATGGGCAAATGAACATCGGGGTTCTTGTCAACCAAAGCAGCTTTTAAACGATGCAGTAGTTCGTTGCCCTCCTCAATAATGGTAAGGTCGGCCGTAAAGTCGGTATCCAACACTGAATTGAATCCTATGCGACGCAAAGCACTCACCATTTTGCCTGTAACAATTTTACCGGCAGGCATGCCCAGGGCTTCGCCCAAGGCAATGCGTACGGCAGGTGCCGTTTGAACCACCACATGTTTATTGGGATTACTAATGGCAGCCCAGACCTCGTCGATGTAATTATGCTCTACCAGCGCTCCTGTGGGGCATCTGTTCACACACTGTCCGCAATTGGTACAGATTACCTCGTACATAGGTTTCTCAAAAAAGGAGGATACCTTCATATCTTCCCCTTTATAGGCGACTGAGAGTGCACCTATAGCTTGCAGTTCGTCGCAAGTGCGCACACACCTTTGGCAACGGATACATTTGGAGTCATCTTTAATAATGGAAGGCGAAAAGTAGTCGATGGTATATTCTTTCAGCGGAACCAGATCGATATAACTGTCCTCACCTATCAAGTATTCGGAGGCAAGATGCTGAAGCTCGCAATTACCATTTTTATAACAACGGGTACACTCGGCCCTGTGCTCCGATACCAACAAGTCGATAACGGTTTTACGGGCGTTTCGTACCTTTAAGCTGTTGGTACGTATTTCCATGCCTTCCGAAACGGGAGTGGCACAGGCGGGCAGTAATCTATCGCTCCCCACTTGTTCAACAACGCATACCCTACAGTTTCCGGCAACACACAAATCTTCGTGATAACATAAAGTAGGTATTTTTATTTTCAGTTGGCTGGCGGCGTTCAATAAGGTGGTATCCCGTTCCACGCTCACCTGTATATTGTCTATGTTAAGGTTTACTTTGTTCATATGCCTGGTGTTTAACGATTAGTAAATCATTTCTTCCTTAAAATTCTCTACGATGGACGAAAAAGAATTGGCCACTGACTGCCCCAGTCCACACTTGGCTGTCACCCTCATATTTTCGGCCAGATCGAGTAGTCGATTTAAATAATCCGAGGGACGTTCTCCTTTTTTTACTGCTTCAATACCCAGCAATAATTGTTGCGTACCCACACGGCAAGGAGTACATTGGCCACAGCTCTCTTCTACAAAAAAATCGAGGTAGTTGTGTAGTACGTTATACATGCTTCGTGAGGAATTAAAAATCATCATGGATCCCCCGGTGGGTAAGGACTCGCCGGTGAGTTTACCCTGATAGCCAATTTTTGTGTTAGCAAACCTTTTTCGGGGTACACAAAAGCCGGCAGCGCCGCCCACTTGCACCGCCTTGGTATCGCCATCGCCAAAGTCCTCTACAAATTTTTGTACCGACATACCAAACTCAAGTTCGTAAATACCGGGTATGGGGGTATCACCCGAAACCGAAAAAACTTTGGAGCCTCTGGAATCCTGAACCCCCAGATCTTTAAACATCTCGGGGCCGTATTTAAAAATGGAGTAGGTATGGGCCAATGTTTCCACATTGTTAATTACCGTGGGCATACCTCTGTATCCCGATTGGGTGGGAAAAGGAGGTTTATTGCGAGGCTCACCCCGGAAGCCTTCCATGCTTTCGAAGAGGGCAGTTTCTTCGCCGCAAATATAAGCGCCACTGCCTAAAAATATTTTTACTCTAAAATCTATGCCCATTTTATTCATCCAAACATGGAAATCGTCAATAACATCGTTGAGCTGTTGCACTAAAAATTTATATTCTCCCCGCAAATAAATAAAGCCTTGATGGGCTCCTATTATCCTGGCACAAACTGCCATCCCAACTAAAACTTTATTGGGTACCTGACTTAATATTTCTCTGTCTTTAAATGTTCCGGGCTCACCCTCGTCGGCATTGCAAATTACATATTTCATCTCACCCTTTGCTTCCGAAGCCAGTTTCCATTTTAACCCTGTGGGATATCCGGCACCGCCCCGGCCTTTAAGTCCCGATATAATTAAATCATTAACAATTTCCTGTGAGGGGCGAGCCAATGTTTTTAGCAGTATTTTTTCGCCATCGTGTTCGTTTTTGAAAATGAGGTCTAATCTCTTTAGGTTTTTTTTAGACATAACGTTTTAGTTTAAAGGGTTGGAGGTGCTGTCCACTAAATCGTCTTTTTTTAACGATTGAATTATATCTCTTATCTTTTCGGGGGTGAGATCCGTATAGGGTGTTTCGTTAACCAGCATGGCCGGCCCTTTGTGGCATTGTCCCAGGCAGTTGGTTTCTAAAAGTGTAAACTTGCCGTCGTGCGAGGTTTCGCCCAACTTAAGTTTCAACTGTTTTTCGAGCTCTTGAATCATGATGTTTTTTCCATGCATCATGCAGGTGATAGTTTTACATACCCGTATTACATGCCGACCCATGGGCTTGGTGTTCAGGAAAGAGTAAAAGGAAGCTGTTCCAAAGACCCGCGCCGCCGAAATATCCAGTTCGCGTGCTACCTCTACCATAGATTCCTCTGAAAGGTAGCTTTCCTTTTCAACTACTCCCTGTAGAATGGGTAATAAGCTTTCGTGATATCGACCGTACTTGTCGGCCAGGCTCTTCACAAGATTTACAGTTTCGGTCATAAGGCATATTTTTAAGAAGTACGATAAAATCAATAAAGAAATATTTCAGCAATAAGTTAATCAAAGCACGTTTAAAAGCAGCTAACAAATGTCATGTTTTACAGCAGAAATGAATCATTAAAGCCTGATAATCAATATGTGTTTAGACTAAATAAACAAATACAACACTTTAACCTTTGATTTGTAGCACAGGCACAAAATCCTTATTTTTGCCTTAAATTATTGAGTGATGACAAATAAGCAGTTGCAGGTTAAAATAGCGGAAGGAGAGCACCAACAACAAGATTTTAAATATGCCATTAACGATTCTAAAAAAATTGCCCGTTCACTAGCTGCTTTTGCCAATAGCGATGGAGGTAGCTTGCTTTTGGGCGTTAAAGACAACGGAAAGGTAGTTGGTGTTGCTTCGGAGGAAGAGTTTTACATGGTGGAGGCCGCAGCTCAAAGGTACTGTAAGCCACCGATAGCATTTGAAACCTACGAATGGGAGGAGGAGGGTAAAACGGTTCTTGAAATAAAAATCCATAGAAGTGCACATAAACCGCATACCGCACCCAACAAGGAGGGTAAACCCATGGTTTATGTAAGGGTGGACGACCAGAATTTACTGGCCAACAAAATATTACTGGATTATTGGAAAGCGCAGAAAAAAAACAGCAATAACCTGTTCCGGTTAAACGAGCCCGAAAAATATATTTTGAATTATCTGGCCACTAACGAATCCATTACACTGACTCGTTTTCAGAAGCAGGCACGTATATCGTATTACAGAGCGCAAAAAATAATGGTGAGTTTATTATGTATGAAAATAATCAATATTCACATTACTGAAAAGGGGGTTTATTATACCTTAGCTCAACAAGCAGGTAAAAAGCAAAAAGTGGATTAGTTGGAAAAGATATTTGGTTAAATATACAATATAGTATGACGGCATCAATTCAGGTATTAGAAAAGGAATTTGTGAATTCACTCATTGCTTATCGTCAGGGCGAAGAAAAGCTGGGGCAAGGAATGGACATATCGCATGATGGTAGTTTGAATAATTTTAGGGGGAAATTTGTGATAGTAGGAATTCCGGAGGATATAGGTGTCAGAGCTAATCATGGAATGGCCGGTGCCTACACCGCTTTTCATTCTTTTTTGCAAAGCTTTGTAAATATTCAAAATACCGAGACTTTAAATGGGAGACAGTTTTTTTTGTTAGGACAAGTAGATACGTGTCAATTGATGCAAGAAAGCCAAAATGCTAACATTCAGGAGTTGAGGAGTTTGACGCAGGCCTTGGATGATAGGGTATGCCCGGTTATTCAAATGATTGTTAGTGCCGGTAAAATACCAATCGTTATCGGAGGAGGGCATAACAATGCTTTTCCCATACTTAAGGGCTGTTCATTGGCACTCAAACAAGGAGTTAATGCTATTAATTTAGATGCACATACCGATTTTAGAACCAAAGAAGGAAGGCATAGTGGTAATGGTTTTAGCTATGCCTATGATTCCGGGTTTTTAAAAAGATATGCCATGTTGGGTTTGCACGAGGCCTATAATAGCGATTATTGTACCAATGAATTACGAACTAACCCGGACTTTTTGCCCCTCTTTTTTGAGGATGTTTTTCTGCGAAAAAAAGAATCGTGGGAAAATGCCCAGCAACGCGCCATTGATTTTGTGAGTGATGAATTATTTGGGGTAGAATTAGATGTAGATAGCGTACAAAATATGCTGAGCAGTGCGTGGAGTCCTGTGGGGATTTCTGCCAGGGAATCTTTAAACTATTTATACTATTGTGGCAAAAACAAGGGAGCTGCTTACTTACACCTTGCCGAAGCGATTTATAAACGCAGTGATGGACAGGAAGATAGACTGGTGGGTAAGTTGCTTAGCTATATGGTGCAAGCTTTCTGTAAGGGGGTGATTGAACGCTAAGTTTTTTTTGTTTCATCTCAATTTAAATATGAGTTCTTTATTGGTAGTGGATGCCTGACCGGCGCAGACGGTAACTCCCCATTTACAACCAGCTAACACCAAGCATTATGAAGTACTTATTTTTGTTATTATTATTGCGTTTGAGTTCCTAGTTTAAATTTTATACAGCAACCATGCCTACAGCTAAAACAAAACATACAAACGAATGGCAAAATAAGCAAATGCAGGACGGAAATAGTAAAGATAGATTTGTAATACTTGGGCAGGAAATAAAATTGGGCGAGAGCGCTGTTATTGAGATGGAGGTAGCTAAATTACACACCCGAAACAGTTTAAGCATACCCATAATTGTGGAGCGGGCTAGCTGTGAGGGGCCGGTTCTTTTGCTGATGGGCGGGGTACATGGTGATGAAATTAATGGTGTGGCTATTGTTCGTGACCTTATCCGAAAAAAAATCAATAAACCTACCCGTGGTACTGTCATATGCATACCTGTATTTAACGTTTTTGGTTATTTGAACCAACAAAGGGAATTTCCGGACGGCAGGGATTTAAACAGGATGTTTCCGGGTACCGCAAAAGGTTCCCTGGCAAGCCAGTTTGCCCATAAGTTTACGGAGGAGATTGCTCCACTGGTCGATTACATCCTGGATTTTCATACGGGAGGGGGCAACAGGTATAATTATCCCAATATCAGGTGCGATTTTAAACAAACCGAAATGGTGAGACTGGCCAAAATATTTGGAGCCCCATTTGTAGTACACTCAAACTATATAGCCAAATCAATACGGGAAACCATCAATAAAATGGGGAAAAGTATATTGTTGTTCGAAGGAGGTAAATCCTTGCAACTCGATCAGTCGGTTGTTAAATGCGGTGTGGAGGGCACGCTTAACCTAATGAAACACCTGAAAATGCAAGACGGTGAAATAAAAATAGAGGAAGAGCCCATTGTTTTAAAAGATAGCAAGTGGTTGCGTGCCCCGTATTCAGGTATATTTGAGCCCCTGGTAAATAATGGTTGCCGGGTGCAGCGCAAAGCAATCATAGGCAGGATTTCGGATCCTTACGGCGAATTTGAGAAGAAAATTTATGCCCCCTTCAATGGCTATATTTTTGGTGTGAATACCGCTCCTATCGTTTATAAGGGCGACGCCATATTCCATGTTAGTGTTGAGGAGAACACGCACGTGGATTGAATACCTGTACTTACCTATTAAAACCAACAAACCCCGGAGTGTTGCCAGGCAATACCGGGGTTTGCAAAGTAAAGTTTAATATGGCTATTGTGTTTACCTCCCGATTACGGCAGGTTCCTGATGGCGCTGTTAATTAAGGTACTAGTAAAGATAATTTATATTGATGCGTCTACCACTTTCTTACGGTAGTCATCGATAGCTACATGGTAATCAGGGTCTTTTAGTATGTTTACATCGCATATTTTTTCAGCTCTTTTTATCAGTTTAACGCAATCACCACTAAGGTAACGCAGGTGTACGTTGGTACCTATCAATTGATACCTTTCGGCCAGTTTATTGATGGCTTCAATAGCTGATTGGTCCATAATTCTGGATTCCTCAAAACTGATGACCACTTCTTTGGGGTCGTTTTTAACATCAAATTTAGAAATAAAGGAGGTTGTGGAGGCAAAAAACAATGGGCCATGCACAATATAATGCTTTACTCCTTTCCGGTCGGTAACATTCGAAACCCTTATTTTAACTGCATTTTCCCAGGCAAATACCAATGCCGAAACCACTACACCTGCTGCAACAGCTACGGCCAAATCAAATAGCACGGTAAGTACAGTAACTAATACGATAACAATAACATCGGCCAGGGGAATTTTATTGATGATTTTAAATGTACTCCATGCAAAGGTGCCAATAACCACCATAAACATTACCCCCACTAATGCGGCAATCGGAATCATTTCGATATAGGTAGAGGCAAATACGATAAAGCCGAGCAGAGCCAGTGCAGCCACAATGCCCGACAAACGACCTCTACCGCCCGATTTGATGTTGATGATGCTTTGTCCTATCATGGCACAGCCACCCATGCCACCAAAAAATCCGTTGGTGATATTGGCAAGCCCCTGAGCAACACATTCGCGGTTGCCGCTGCCCCGAGTTTCGGTGAGCTCATCTACCAAGGTAAGTGTCATAAGCGATTCAATTAAGCCAATCATAGCTAAAATAAAGGCATATGGACTAATAAATCGTAACGTTTCCCAATTAAGTGGTATCATGGGTACATTAAAGCTGGGTAATCCGGCTTTAATACCGGTGCCACCTTTTGCAATCACAAAAGAACGTACCGTTTCGGTTTCTACTCCACCAAATATTACGATGCACGAAACAACGATAATTGCAACCAATGCTGCCGGAACTTTTTTGCTGAACTTGGGCAGGATATACATTATGGCCATAGTGAGCAGTACTAAGCCAAGCATCACATAGAGTGCAGATCCGGATATGTATTCCCCGTTGGTTTTAAACATACCCAACTGCGAGGTAAATATTACGATGGCCAAACCGTTTACAAACCCCATCATTACCGATTGGGGCACCATACGTATAAATTTACCTAATTTTAAAATGCCGGCTGTCATTTGAATGAGGCCTGCCAACACAATGGTGGCAAACAAATATTGCAGTCCGGCGGAGTCGCCTCCCATTTGATTTCCCTCGGCCACCAGACTAACCATAACAACGGCCAGTGCACCCGTAGCACCGGATATCATGCCGGGGCGTCCTCCAAAAATAGCTGTAACAATACCCATCATAAAAGCTCCGTACAAGCCTACAATGGGCGATACGCCGGCCACAAAGGCAAAGGCAACCGCTTCGGGTACAAGTGCTAAGGCCACCGTTATGCCCGCCATAATGTCATCTTTGACAGATACTTGGCGTTTATCGATAAAGGAAAAATTGAATTTCATTATTGTAGCTTTTTGTTAGTAGGATTGCCCACAGGTTTACACCGTAAGGTGCCTACTTTTTAAATAAGGGCGCAAAAGTAACAAAAAGCAACGAAACCACCATATCTGGATAAAATATCGTTACGCCTTGTTTAGGCAGTAGCTTCTATACCCTATGGTTTCATAGTGTCTCAGGCTTATGAAAAATATAATTGTTTGTTATTCTAAAGCGTTCCTTTAATAGTGCCACCCTCGATGGCATATACCTGCCCGTTTACAAATTCTGAAAGTGGCGAAAGCAGCCAGGCGGCCAGTGATCCCGCTCCCTCCGGTTTTCCCATGTTTTTTGAGGGTTGTTTGTCTAAGAAGATAGCTTTGGATTCCTGAAAGCTAATTTTTTGCAGATCGGCCTGTTTTTGTATCAAACGGTCGATGGCCGGTGTATCATGCGATCCCGGTGCAATCATGTTAAAGGTGATGCCTTGGCCCGACAACTCTTGCGACACGGTTTTCATCATACCCACCACAGATAGGCGCAACGCTGTGCTCAGTACCAAATTGTCGATGGGTTGTTTTATCGAGGCGCTTTCTAAATAAACGATGCGTCCGTACTGTTTTGTTTTAAAATGGGGGAGTAGTGCCCTGGTAAGTGCCACTTTCCAGCGCAGTAGTTGGTGGTACGCATTGTCCCAATCATCGAGTTCGGTTTCCTCAAACTGCATGGCAGGAGGTCCGCCGGCATTAATAAAAGCACCCGATATATCGCTTTCCATCGCTATTTTGGCCACTTTTACTACGTTGTCTATCTCGGTTATATCGCCGCAAAAAGGAATCATTTTTTCTTTATGCAGCTTGGTCATTCTGTTCAAATTGGATTGGGTGCGCGCCACGCCAATTATTTTGGCACCCCCGGCCATCAGATGTTCGGCAGTAGCTTTGCCAAAACCACTGGTTACGCCGGTTACCAAAAAAGTGCAGTTACGTATATTAAGGTTCATGGTGTTTTTTTACGGATAATGCTGTAAGTAAATGACATAAAAGATACAACTATTTATTTAAGATATAGTTATACTCAGCACTTATGTTCGTTTTGGTTGGAGACTCCCTCGTTTTTTTGCTTTACAAGCCTGTTGTATCTGTCAACAGAAGTGCGCGTGAGTGGCTATGATTTTTTAGGATTTCCGCTTTGTGCTATCCGCTATTCATTTCCCACTCTCCGCATTCCCCTGTATTGCTTTCCATTTATCTCCTTCACTCATCGCATTTACCAGCTTTATTTTAAATTATAAAAAGTAACAAATGCTTTTTTTGCATAGGCATGATCCAATACGCCTCCGAGTTCACGCACCGAGTGCATGGCCAGCATCGGGTTGCCAATGTCCACAGTACGCATATCTATTTGGCTGGTTGATACATTGCCTAATGTTGAGCCTCCCTCCATATCCGATCGGTTTACAAATTTTTGGAAGGGCACACCGGCTTTTTTACATATGGTTTCGAACACGGCACTGGAATCGCCATCGGTGGTATATTTTTGTTTGGCGTTAATCTTAATTACCGGGCCACCGTTTATGGTAGGCTGTAAAACCGGATCGTGCTTTTCAATCAGGTTGGGATGAATGGCATGAGCCATGTCGGCGGATATCATAAACGAGTTGTAAATCGTTTTGTAAAAATCGTCGGCATTATTGCCTAGTGCAAAGTTGATGCGCTGCAGAATATTATTCAGAACCGGCGATCCGGCACCCTGCTTGCTAACACTGCCCACCTCTTCATTGTCGAAGATGCATAGCATTTGTGTGGTTTCGTTGTTGTTTGATTCCAATAATGCTTCTAAACCTGCATGCGTCATGGCCAGGTCATCGAGTTTAGGCGAACTGATCATTTCGTTGTTCATACCCATTATACAGCCCTTCTCAAATTCGTAAAGCGTAAGGTCAAAGTCGATGATATCCTCCTGTTTTATATCTAACTCTTTGGATAGTAGGCTCAATAGAAAATTATTTTTTTCAAAAGTATCGTTCACAATACCCATTAAAGGAAGCATATCCTTTTGACGGTTCAAAGCGATACCGTCATTTATAGCGCGGTTTAAATGGATAGCCAGGTTAGGGATGATGAGCAAGGGACGATCGAAATTAACAAAAGCAGAAGTGGGGTGCAACGGATCGTTGCTTTTTAAGCTTACTCTGCCGGCAATGGAAAGCGGACGGTCCAGCCAGGTCATTAATATAGGTCCACCGTACACTTCGGTGTTAAGTTTTAGTAAGTGGTTACTGACTAACATTTCGGGTTGTGGTTTTATCTTAAAACCCGGTGAGTCGCTGTGTGCACAAATCATTTTTATGCCAGTTTGAGGCATTGCTTTGTTGCCTATAGTGATGGCAAATATTGCCGAATCGTTCTTGGTGACAAAGTATTTTTTACCCTTAGCTATTTTCCATGTTTCGGTGAGGCTCAGTTCCTCAAATCCGTTTTTTAAAAGCGCTGATTTAATGTTGCTAACTACCTGATAGGGGGAGGGGCTTTGGTAAATAAAATCTATCAATTCTTGTGCGAATGCGGTTTCATTGTTCATATCGTAAAATTTTGGATGCAATTTAATGAATTTGGGTATAAATCAACTAACACAAATGTATGAGATTTGTTGGTAAGGGTATACCGCAGTTGTAAAAATATGCGCCATGCTGCGCAAGAAATTGTACCGACATATCCGCGGCATTGGTGTTGGTTAGTTATACATGAGTCAAACATTATAAATCTCAAAATTATTCATTTTCTTAAAAAAGGAAAGCATAACAAAAATGTTTACTTTTGTCTGTTGGATTCCTGGGAATTCATTTCAGGTGCATAAATTAAAACTAAAAAGGACAAACTGATGACAAGAAATTTATTATTATCGCTTTTTATATTGATTGGGCTTGCTTCATGCAGAACAGGGGAGAGGGATACGGAGAATAGCCCAAAACCCAATATCATTTATATATTAGCGGATGATTTAGGATATGGCGATTTGAGCTGTTATGGACAAAGTAAGTTTTCTACACCCAATATAGACAAGCTGGCCGAGAGCGGTATTCGCTTTACCCAGCATTATTCGGGGAGCACAGTATGTGCACCCTCCAGATCGGCACTTATGACCGGGCAGCATACCGGGCGCACCTACATCCGTGGTAACCGCGAATACCAACCCGAAGGACAGCATCCTTTGAAAGAAGAAGCGGTAACAATAGCCGAGCTGATGAAAAAGGCGGGTTATGCAACGGGTGCTTTCGGAAAATGGGGGCTGGGGTATCCCGGTTCGGAGGGCGATCCTAATAACCAGGGCTTTGATGTGTTTTTTGGATACAACTGTCAAAGGTTAGGACATCACTATTATCCTTATTTTTTACGATCGAATCAGGACAGTCTTGTGCTTGAAGCCAATGCAGGCAATAAAGAGGGAGTTTATGCACCTAATCTTATTCACGAAAAAACTTTAGAGTTTATAGACGATAACAAGGATAAACCTTTCTTTTTATATGTTCCTACCATCATACCTCATGCCGAGTTGTTTGCACCCGAAGAGTATATGGCTAAATATCGTGGTAAATTTGATCCGGAACATCAGTACAAAGGGGTGGATAGTGGTGAAGGTTTTAGAAAAGGAGCATACGGATCGCAGCCCGAATCGCATGCAGCGTTTGCAGCCATGATTGATTTATTGGATACCCAGGTGGGCGAAATTGTGGCGAAAGTAAATGAGCTGGGACTGACCAATAACACACTGATCATATTTACTTCCGACAACGGACCACACAAGGAGGGTGGTGCTCAGCCGGATTATTTTAACAGCAACGGGCCGCTTAGAGGCTATAAACGTGATTTGTACGAAGGTGGTATTCGTGTTCCTTTTGTGGCCAGTTGGCCGGGTCAGATAAAGCCGGGCACCACATCCGATCATATTTCGGCCTTTTGGGATATGCTACCTACTTTTACCGACCTGCTTGGCATGGAGCATCCCGACAACATTGACGGTATTTCTATGTTACCAAGCTTAACAGGACACGGAACTCAAAAGGAACATAACTATCTGTATTGGGAGTTTGCGGCTGTAGGTGGCCGTAAAGCAGTGCGCATGGGGCAGTGGAAAGCTGTACAGTACGATATTTCCAAAAATCCGGATGCACCGATTGAGCTGTATAATTTAAATGAGGATTTGGGGGAGGAAAACAATGTGGCGGCTAATCATCCCGATATTGTTGATAAAATCGTGGACATAATGAAGGAAGCACACGTAGAATCACCCTTATTTAAATTTTAAAACATTTATAAATATTCATTAAGCAGTCCGATAATCGCATTGCGATTATCGGCACGGCTTTTTTACTTCCAACAAAAACAACTACTTTTGTGCTTTTTAAATTTTATTAGTGGGTAGGATTTTAGCGATTGATTACGGACAAAAAAGGACAGGGCTGGCTGTTACCGACCCTTTACGGATTATTGCAAGCGGGTTGGACACTGTGCCTTCACATACCTTGATAGAATATCTGGAAAAGTATTGTGCACAGGAACAGGTCGATTTAATTTTATTAGGTTATCCCAAACAAGCATCAGGGTTGGACTCTGATTCGATGCGCTTTATCAAACCTTTTTTTAATCGATTAAAAAACAAATTCCCCCATATACCCGTTCAATGGGTAGATGAGCGATATACCTCAAAAATAGCATTTCAGACTATGATTGACGGAGGTCTTAAAAAAAAGGCCCGTCAAAATAAAGGATTAGTTGATAAAATTAGTGCTACCATTATATTGCAGTCGTACTTAGAACAACATTGTAGATGATTAAGAAAAAATAATATGGCATTACCGGTAGTTGTATATGGACATCCTGTTTTACGAAAGATGTCGGACGAAATAGACGAGAATTATGAAGGTTTAGAACAGCTGATAGAAGCCATGTGGGAAACCATGTACGATTCGGACGGAATAGGTCTGGCAGCTCCCCAAATCGGAAAAAACATTCGCCTGATCGTAATTGATGGGGATCCACTTTCGGATGAGTTTCCTGAGTTGGAAGGCTTTAAGCGCGTGTTGATAAATCCGATTATTACAGAGCATGGTGAGGATCAGTGCATAGAGTCTGAAGGTTGTTTGAGCTTGCCCGGCATACGTGAGGAGGTAAAAAGACCAAAAAAAATAACGGTGGAGTACGAAAACGAAAACTTTGAGTTGGTTGAGGAAGAGCTTGATGGCTTTGCTGCCAGGGTAGTTCAGCATGAGTACGACCACGTGGAAGGTAAACTCTTTATTGATCACTTGTCGCCCTTAAAAAAGCGCTTGCTTAAAGGTAAGTTAAATGCCATTTCAAAGGGCAAAGTAGATGTGCGCTACCGGATAAAAACGGCGTAACCGTTCCGATAATTTTAAACGGTTACAAAACACAATTTAAAACATAGATAGAATAATAACAAAAGCCCCTGTTTGCATTGCCTACAGGGGCTTTTGCGTTAGTATTATTTAGTTTTCAATTGTACTGTTGTTAGTCAGGGTATAAATGTCGGTTCTTCTGTCCCTTAAGTTTCGCACGCCACCGCTATGATTTAATTCGCGTAGCAAATCTATGTCTACATCAGCTATCAATATCATTTCGGTGTTGGGGGTAGCTTCTGCCTTTACTCCATTTGTGGGAAAGGAAAAATCGCACGGTGTAAATACCATGGACTGGGCATACTGAATGTCCATGTTGTGTACTTTGGGCAAGTTACCAACACTGCCGGCGATGGCTACGTAACACTCGTTTTCGATGGCTCTTGATTGGGCACAATGGCGCACCCTTGAATAGCCGTTTTGTGTGTCCGTTAAAAAAGGCACGAACAATATGTTCATACCCTGGTCGGCCAGCAGGCGGCTCAGTTCGGGGAATTCCACATCGTAGCATATTAATATGCCAATCTTACCGCAATCAGTATCAAAAGTATGAATCTGTGAACCGCCCTGCAAACCCCACACCTTTTTCTCGTCGGGTGTTACATGCAGCTTTTCAAAGCGTTCAATTCCGCCGTCGCGCTTGCACAGATAACCCACATTATACAAACTGTTGTGCACCACCTCGGGCATGCTGCCGGTAATAATGTTGATGTTGTAAGTGATAGCTAACTCAGAAAAACGATTAACTATCTCCTCAGTATATTCTGCCAGGCGGCGTATGGCTTCAGGCTCTGAGAGGTGATTGTATTCCGACATTAAAGGTGCATTAAAGAATTCAGGGAATAGTGCAAAATCTGAACGGTATCCGGATACGGCATCGACAAAATACTCTACTTGCTGCATCATTTCGTCAAAATCTTTATACAGGCGCATTTGCCACTGTATCAATCCTAAACGTACAATGGTTTTGTTTTTGGCGGCTTTGGTCGATGTTTTTTCGTAATATACATTGTACCATCTGAGCAATACGGCAAACTCTTTCGAGTCTTTATCACCCTCCAAATAACCACGCATTATCCTCGATGGATGAAAATCGTTCGACATTTGAAAGTTCAGCACCGGATCGTGTATCTCTTTGTTTCGCACTTTATCAATGTACTGACGGGGTGTAATTTTGTCGGAATATTTATGGTAGTTGGGTATACGGCCCCCAAAAACAATGCCCTTCAGGTTAAGGCGCTCGCACAGTTCTTTTCTGTAATCGTATAAGCGGCGTCCCAATCGAAGGCCGCGAAATTTAGGACGAATAAAAACATCGATACCATATAATATGTCGCCATCATTGGTATGGGTGTTGAAGGTGTAATTGCCCGTTATCTCGGCGTAGGTGTGTTTGTTATCAAAATTACTATAATCTACAATAATGGACAGTGCGCATCCGGCCAATACTCCATCTACTTTTATGGCTACCTGCCCGTCCGGAAACTTTTTTATCAAGGATTTGATGTGTTTTTCCTGCCAATACGATTCGGGTAGGTTTGGATATGCCTCTATCATGGCATTTTTCACCTCGGGATAGTCTTCATTTTTAAGAAATACCAATTCAATATTTTCTATTCCTTGTACGTCCATCTTTTTTTAATTTGCAGATATGCCGCAACGCCTATTAAGCGCATGTCGGTCTGATTTTATTAGTTGTGTAAGCTAAATATTTTACTAACAGCTTATTTTAATGCTCTCAAAAATACAGATAAGCATCGGTAATATTGCTGCAAGGTTCGATAAAATAACAGCACCTCAGCTACATTGTTTTTAGAGATGGGTAGGAAATGGATTCTTGGGTTAATGAACTTATCTGTTTGTTTGTAGTAGTAATAACCACCAATAAAATGGAAGGTTGTGGCAGACTAGGCCTGCGGTGTGGTGTTTTATTGATTCTTTTATCTTGTATGGTTACGCTGCTTTGTAGGTTTGCCCTTACTATCCATTTATGGTTGGCAAAGCCGTATCGTTTGTATTAGGTGACAAAACCAAAAGAGCGTGCCTCCTGCGAAATACGCGCTTAAGGGTTGATGTTGTATTATTCTACCTCTAACACTGCTTCTTTTAAATTTGCAGCACTGTTTCCTACCATAATTTTAAACTTCCCCGGTTCCACAACAAAACTCTTGTCGATACTATAAAAGGCAAAGTGATCGGGAGTCAATTCAAATTCAATTGTTTTACTGCTTCCGGCCTCAAGCGAGACCCTGCTAAATCCTTTTAGTTCTTTAATAGGAAGGGTTACAGAGCTTACCATGTACCGAATATATAATTGAACCACTTCATCCGCAGCTACATTGCCGGTATTTTTAACATCTACCGTTACTTTAAAAATTTTATCTTTTGACGTTTTAATAGTCGATAGTTGGAGAGCGGATATTTCAAATCGCGAGTAGCTCAAACCATAGCCAAAAGGATAGAGTGGGGTAACCTCGTCGTTAAAGTAACCTCTTCTGTCGAAAGGCTTATGGTTGTAATAGGCAGGGATGTGCCCGACCGAACGGGGGAACGAGATGGGTAGTTTTCCGCCCGGATTGTATTCGCCAAAGAGCACTTTTTTTGCATTCCACTTTCCCTCCGCATCCAATAATTGATCGGCATTACTTTCCCATACACAAATAGTTTGTGTCACTTTTTCTGCCAGGGGTCATGTGCTTGAGTAAATTATTGGCTCGTATCGCAGGGGATAAAGAAGCATCTTTATATCTTAAATCGCTTTTAAATGAGTTCATTGTGATTTTATTAAGAGATTGGTTTTATCGATAAAAGCAATAGAGTTGTTCGCAGTCGTTATTATAATTGTAGCATAATTTATTCTAACTGTAATTGAAAAAACTTTCTGTTTCTAATTTTAAGTATTAAAATTGTCGAAAGTTAGTTGAAAAGCCTGTATTGTCAATGAAAACAACAGTTGGGGTGTGCTTATCTTATTATGTTTTTTAATAGGCCTTACTTTTCCGCTTATCCTGACGCAAGTCATGCTTTAGATATATCGAAATATATAATTTTGGTTCAGAACAAACGCAAAACTAAACATATTGCCATGGATGCAAAAATTAAGCAGTTTATAGATGTTGTTAAAATGAAAAATCCCGGTGAGGATGAGTTCTTACAGGCTGTTCAAGAGGTGGTTGAAACGGTTTGGGATTTTTATTGCGAAAACCCGCAATACCAAAAGGCGAAGATCCTGGAGCGGATGACAGAGCCCGAGCGCGTTATTATATTTAGGGTTCCCTGGGTTGACGATAGTGGAGAGGTTCAGGTGAACCGGGGGTATAGGGTGGAGTTTAACAGCGCAATCGGACCTTACAAGGGCGGTATCCGTTTTCACCCTAGTGTTACCTTGAGTGGTCTTAAGTTTCTGGGTTTTGAGCAGACCTTTAAAAACAGCCTTACGAGTCTGCCTATGGGCGGAGGTAAAGGTGGTTCAGACTTTAATCCTAAAGGAAAATCGGATTATGAAATCATGCGGTTTTGTCAAAATTTTATGAGCGAACTATTCCGGCATATTGGTGCTAATACGGATGTGCCGGCAGGCGACATAGGTGTTGGAGGGCGAGAGATAGGATATTTATTTGGACAATATAAAAAGTTACGAAACGAGTTTACCGGTGTGCTCACCGGTAAGGGACGCGAGTACGGAGGTAGTTTAATCCGTCCGCAGGCAACAGGCTTTGGAGCAATTTACTTTGTTCGCGAAATGTTGAAGCTGAAAGGTGATTCGTTAAAAGGTAAAACTATTGCATTATCGGGCTTTGGCAATGTTTGTTGGGGTGCGGCCATAAAGGCCAGCGAGCTGGGCGGTAAAGTGGTTACCCTGTCCGGCCCCGATGGTTACGTTTATGATCCCGAAGGAGTAAGTGGCGAAAAAATCGATTACCTGTTAGAGCTTCGTGCTTCCAATCAGGATGTAATACAACCATACGCCGAACGATTTGGGGTAGAATTTTTTGCCGGGAAGAAGCCCTGGGAGCAAAAGGTAGATATTGCTATACCGTGTGCTATCCAAAATGAGCTGAATGAAACGGATTGTAAAATGCTGATTGAAAACGGATGTCAGCTTATTGCAGAAGCTAGTAATATGGGATGTACGGCTGAGGCCGCCTATTTGGCAGAGGAAAAAATTACATTTGCACCAGGTAAAGCGGTTAATGCAGGTGGTGTGGCCGTATCGGGTCTGGAGATGACACAAAACAGTATGCGTTTAAACTGGAGCACCGAAGAGGTAGATGCCCGTTTGAACCAGATTATGACCAGCATCCATAACGAATGTGTACGTTATGGAACAGAGATGAACGGAAAGGTGAATTATATAAAGGGTGCCAATATTGGTGGCTTTGTAAAAGTGGCGGATGCCATGATTGCTCAAGGAGTTGTTTAGCAATCGAAAAAAATAATTATAAATTAAAACCTTGGGAGGCAGCTTTGCAATCCCAAGGTTTTTTTACACCTACTTATACATACATTGGTTACCCAATAGCGTAACTTTTGCCATTTATTACAACTTAATGCTTTATGTCCATTATTGATACGCACACGCACATTTACGCATCACAATTTAGCAAGGATAGGGATGATGTCATTCAGCGGGCTTTTGATTCAGGCGTAGATACCCTACTAATGCCCAATATTGATGTAGACTCTGTTATCCCGATGTTACAGATTGAAGATAAGTATCCCGGAAAATGTATTTCAATGATGGGCTTGCATCCAACATCGGTTGATGAAAACTATATGGAGCAGTTAAAAGCAATGGAGCTGTGGTTTAGTAAGCGTAAATTTTGTGCCGTAGGTGAAGTAGGTATCGATTTATATTGGGATAAAACATTTCTAAGCCAACAGATTGACGCTTTTAAAATCCAGCTTTCCTGGGCGCAAAAGTACAATCTTCCTGTAGTAATGCATGTTCGTGATTCCTTCGATGAAATTTTTCAGGTACTCGATGGTTTTGATCTTGACGGTATTACAGGAGTGTTTCATAGTTTTTCGGGAAATGACGATCAAGCCCAAAAAGCATTGTCATACGGTTGTTTTAAGTTAGGTATAAACGGTGTTGTTACGTTTAAAAATTCTAATTTAGGCGAAGTAATTAAAAAGCAAGGTTTAAAACATTTGATTTTAGAGACCGATGCACCTTACTTAACCCCAGTGCCTTATAGGGGTAAGAGGAACGAACCTTCGTACCTTAAGTTTATAAAAGCTAAATTAGCAGCGCTATTTAAAACAAGCGAAATGAAGGTAGAAAAGGTAACTACCCACAACGCCAAGCAACTATTTAAGCTCTAATAATGTCGTCAAAAAATACGGGAGGATTCATTTGAAACGAAAAGTACTTATAATATATACAGGTGGTACAATAGGTATGGCTATCGACCCGGATACCAATTCGCTGGTGTCCTTTGATTTTTCGATGATTGAAGAAAAAGTGCCGGAAATAAAACGTTTTGATTTTAATGTGGACAGTACTTCGTTTAGCCCCATCATCGATTCCTCCGACATGAAACCGGAAGTGTGGATAAAGTTAGCTACCATTATTCAGGATAATTATCCAAAATACGATGGCTTTGTAGTGTTGCACGGTACCGATACCATGGCCTATACGGCAAGTGCATTAAGTTTTATGTTGCATCATCTGGGTAAGCCTGTGGTTTTTACCGGTAGTCAGTTACCCCTGAGTACTATCCGTACAGATGGTAAAGAAAACCTTATTACTGCCCTGGATATCGCATCAACGTATGAAAACGGATTGGCCAAAGTGCCTGAGGTGTGTATCTTTTTTCAAGACAAGCTTTTCAGGGGCAATAGAACAACAAAATATAATGCAGAACATTTCAGGGCTTTCCGCTCTGACAACTATCCTCCCCTGGCCGAAGCCGGGGTTCATGTAAAATACAACAACCCCTATATTCATAAAGTAGATCCCGAGGCCGCTTTTTCGGTTGCTAAAAATATGGACAATAGGGTAGGTTTATTAAAAATTTTTCCCGGTATCAGCAGCACCTTTCTACAGGCGGTTCTCCAAGCTCCCGGATTAAAAGCTTTGGTTTTGGAAACATTTGGTTCGGGAAACGCACCTACCGACAAATATTTTTTGGGTTTAATAGAAAAAGCACTCCGAAACGACCTTATTATTTTAAATGTAACACAGTGTTTGGCGGGGAGCGTAGCCATGGGAAGATACGAAACGGGTATACATTTGATGGAGATGGGTGTGTACAATGGTGGCGATATGACAACAGAGGCGGCAATCACTAAACTTATGTACTTATTAGGTAATACATTAAATATAGATGAGGTTAAAATTGGATTAAATAAATCATTAAAAGGCGAAATCTACCTGTAAACAGTTTGTATTTGCTGTTTTTTTTGTATTTTGCACACCTGAAAAATCTAAGAATTTTATTATTAACTTGTTTGATATCTTAAAAAAAATAGGGATATTTAAACTATGCTATTTATTAACAAACTAATGCAAATTAAAAATTTATTACAGACTATGAAAAAGCTATTTGCGTTTTTTGCAGTTTTCGGAATGATGACTCTTGGAGCATCAACAATTTATGCGCAGGATGAAACTGGAGCACAAGATGTAGAAACTGTTGAGGAAGTTGCCAGCCAAGGGGCTGATGAAGAGATGGCTGTAGAAGAAGTAGCTACAGACCAAGCCGAAGCCCCCAAGGGGATTCACAAACAAATCAAAGCCAAATTTATCGAGGGTGGTGCTGGTTTCATGAGCTTTGTGCTTTTGTGTCTAATCTTTGGATTGGCATTGTGTATCGAAAGAATCATTTATTTGAATCTTGCTTCCACAAACACAAAAAAATTGCTTCAGAACATTGAAAATGCCTTGAGCGAAGGGGGTGTTGAAGCTGCAAAAGAAGTTTGCCGTAACACACGCGGACCTGTTGCATCAATTTTTTATCAAGGATTGGATCGTGCCGACGAAGGTATGGACGTAGTTGAGAAATCAGTGGTTTCTTACGGATCGGTTCAGATGGGTCTTCTGGAAAAAGGGCTGACATGGATTTCGTTGTTTATCGCTATTGCACCTATGCTCGGGTTTATGGGTACGGTAATCGGTATGATCGAAGCCTTTGACAAGATTCAGGCTATGGGTGATATCTCGGCAACGGCTGTGGCGGGTGGTATTAAAGTAGCACTTATTACTACAGTATCGGGTTTGATTGTAGCCATCATTCTGCAAGTGTTTTACAACTACATCGTTTCTAAAATCGATGGTATTGTTAATACAATGGAAGATGCTTCTATCTCCCTGTTAGATATTTTGGTAAAATACAACATGAAAAAATAATAAAACATGACTAAGCTTTCAAAAATATTAAGTTTGGTACTATATGCTTTGTTGGGTGTAACAGTGGTGTTAACAATAATGTATTTCACCGGTGGCGATGTTCCCGGCGAAACCTTTAGAACACCTGTTTATACCGACACATTTTTGAACTGGGCAAAAATATTGGTGGTGGCTACCGCTGCCATTGTTGTGCTGTTCGAGCTTGTTAATATAGTACTGAATCCAAAAAATGCTGTCCGAAGCCTAATTTCAGCAGGTGTATTAATTGTTATTGCATTGGTTTCCTACAGCATGGCAGATGATACAGCCTTAAGATTAAGTGGATACGAAGGTGCAGACAACGTACCTTCGATGCTTAAAATGGCGGGTGCTTTTCTGTATGGTACTTACATACTTTTAGGAATTGTATTTGTTACCATACTGGGAACAGAACTTTCGAAAATATTCAAATAATTGGACAATTATTATGGGAAAAAGAGATGTACCTGAAGTAAACGCCGGTTCTATGGCCGACATAGCGTTCCTTCTGCTCATATTCTTCCTTGTAACCACTACCATGGATACGGACTCCGGATTGGCCAGGCTTTTGCCACCACCGGTGCCCGAAAATCAAGAGCCGCCACCGCCAATTAAAGACAGAAACGTTTTTACGGTGCTTATTAACAGTAAAAATCAGCTGTTGGTAAAAGGTAAACCCATGAAGATAGGTGAACTCAAGGATGCTGCTAAAGAATTTGTTTTGAATCCGAACAGGGATGAAAAATTACCGGAGTTTAAACAAGAAGAGATCGAATTTTTTGGTCTTTACGAAGTTTCAAAAGGGGTAATTTCTTTGCAAAATGACAATGGAACCCAGTATGCACAATATTTAATGGTTCAAAATGAACTTCAAAGGGCATATAATGAGTTGCGAAATGAACTGGCTCGAAGAAAATGGGATAAAGATTACGAACAACTGGATGATGATCAACAAAAGGCGATTCGTAAAATTTATCCTCAAAAAATTTCAGAAGCAGAACCTAAAAACATCGGTAAAAATTAGCTATGGCAAAGTTTAGAAAGAAGAAAAGTGAAGGGCAAGCTGCCATTAACACAGCATCTTTGCCTGATATCGTTTTCATGCTTTTATTCTTCTTTATGGTGTCTACAACTATGAAGGAGGTAACCATGAAGGTGAGTATCCAAGCTCCTGAAGCAACCGAGTTGGCAAAGTTGGAAAAAAAGAGTCTGGTAACCTATATTTATGTTGGAGTACCCACAAAACAATATCAGGGAATGTACGGTACCGAACCGCGTATTCAGCTTAACGATGCGTTTGCAACAGTAGGAGATATTCAAAGTTATATAGCACAAGAACGTGAGGCCATGAAAGAGAATGACCGTCCGAAAATGACAACCTCTATTAAGGCCGACTATGATACCCCGATGGGAATTATAACCGAAATAAAGCAAGCATTGCGTAAAGCGCAGGCGCTTAAAATTAATTATTCGGCGCGTCAAAAATCAGAGTATTAATAAAAATTGCTCTTTATATTAAAAAAAAGGGGAACCCAAAAGGTTTCCCTTTTTTTATTGCTCCAAAATTATCGTTCTACCCTAATTCAATTAATCCATTCACTCATCTGGTATTATTAATTGTGTATCTTTACTGATGTGGCCTCTCAGTAATCATTAATTTATAATTAGCCTATACATGGATTCCGCAAGCTCATTTACAGATACACAGTTCAATAAGTTAATGCAAAAACGTATCCAGTCGGTACTGTTGATTTCGAGCAGTTACGACGCTTTTTTATTGGAGGAAGATGGTAGGATAGAAGAACAAATTTTTAACGAGTATGTATCGTTAAACCTACGTTACCCACCCCGGTTTATACAGGTAACAAATGCAGAAGATGCCCTGCGCATAGTACAAAACGAACCAATTGATTTAATTATCTCCATGTTAAGTGTTGGAGGCATGAATCCTTTTTGCCTGGCCAAACAAATAAAAAATGACTATCCGGATATTCCCATCGTTGTTTTAACACCCTTTTCGCGAGAGGTGAGTATTAAATTATCGCAGGAGGATACCAGTGCCATCGATTATGTGTTCTGCTGGCTGGGTAATGCCGATATACTGGTGGCCATCATTAAGCTCATTGAAGATGAGATGAATGCCGCTCACGATATTTTAACCGTAGGGGTACAGTGTATTTTATTGGTTGAGGACTCTATACGCTACTATTCCAGTTACCTTCCTATCATCTATCGGATTGTGTTTAACCAGTCGAAAAAATTTATGAGCGAAGCGCTTAATGAACATCAAAAGATGATGCGAATGCGTGGTAGGCCTAAAATATTATTGGCACGTAATTATACAGAAGCCGTACACCTTTATAAAAAATACAGAGCTAATCTATTGGGAGTAATATCAGATGTTACTTTTACCAAAAACAACGAAAAATATAACCATGCGGGGATTGAATTGGCCGAAATGGTTAAAAAGGACGACCCTTACATGCCCTTTTTATTACAGTCGTCTGACATTTCGGTGGCAGAAGTGGCTAAATCTATAAGGGTGGGTTTTTTACATAAATATTCAAAAAGCCTTTTGCAGGAATTGAAACAATTTTTAAAAATATACCTGGCCTTTGGCGATTTTATATTTACCGATCCCGTAACACAATGTGAAGTGGGCAGAGTAAGCAATTTAAAACAATTGCAGGAGCAACTGTTTGTACTGCCTGACGATTCATTGCGGTATCACTTTCAACGGGACCATGTATCAAAATGGCTTAAAGCCAGGGCACTTTTTGCCATATCTGATGTGATTAAAAGCTTGAGTGTCGACGATTTTGAATCACTCGAGGCCACAAAGCAATTTATCTATGATACGATCGTAAATTTTAGAATATCAAAAAACAGAGGTGTTATTGCTACTTTTGACATTAAGAATTACGATAGGTTGGTAAAATTTGCGCGCATCGGGGAGGGGTCTATTGGAGGTAAAGCACGAGGGCTGGCGTTTTTAAATACCGTACTTTCTAAAAAAGCAGACTATCTTTATTTTGACAATCTGGATATTACCATACCGCGTACCGTGGTTATTGCTACTGATGTTTTTGAACAGTTTATGGAGTCGAACAACTTGTATCAGATAGCACTCTCGGATAAATCTGATGAGGAGATATTAGATTGTTTTGTTCAATCCAAATTACCGCCTAAAGCTCATTTGTATCTGCGTAAATTTATTTCTGTTATAGATAATCCTATTGCTATACGTTCCTCTAGTGTGTTAGAGGATAGCCATTACCAACCTTTTGCCGGAATCTATTCTACTTACATGGTTTCTAATACCGACGAAGTGGAAGTGGTGCTGAAACAAATAAGCGATGCTATAAAGTGCGTGTACGCCTCGGTTTACTTTAAATCGAGCAAAGCCTACATGCGGGCCACAATGAATATTATTGATGAGGAAAAAATGGGCATTGTATTGCAAGAAGTGGTAGGTCAACAGCATAATAATCGGTTTTATCCTACGATATCGGGCGTAGCTCGGTCGATCAACTTTTATCCCATTGCACCCGAAAAAACTGAGGATGGTATTGTTAACGTAGCGCTTGGCTTGGGTAAACAGATTGTGGAGGGAGGAACTTCGCTGCGTTTTTCGCCCAAATACCCTAAAAAAGCATTACAATTATCCAGTACAGAGTTTACTATTAAAGATACGCAAAAGGAATTTTTTGCGCTGGATATGGATAATACCACTTTTAAGCCTTCGGTAAATGATGGTATTAACCTGCAACGCCTTAGTATTCGGACAGCACTTAAGGATGGTTCCTTAAAATGGTTGGGCTCCGTTTTCGACCATCAAAATAATATTATACGCGATGGTGTGGGCAGGGAAGGTATTCCTCTGGTTACCTTTGCCAATATCTTAAAGCATGATGCATTGCCATTGGCAAGTATGCTGCAACGTCTTTTGGAGTTGGGGCAAGATAAAATGAATCAACCGGTAGAGATAGAGTTTGCGGTAGACCTGCAAATACCCAATGCCAAACCAATATTTTATTTGCTTCAAATAAGACCTATAGTAGAGCTCGAAGAGGCTATTGGAGAGGAGGTTGAAAGCCTGGATCCGGCAAAGCAGTTGATTTATTCAACATCGGCATTGGGCAACGGTGTAATTAATGATATTTGCGACGTGGTTTTTGTTAAAACCAATGGGTTCTCGGCAGCTAATATGATAAATATGGTACCTGTTATAGAAAAAATAAACAGTACCTTATTGGAAAAAGATACCAATTACATTTTAATAGGGCCCGGTAGGTGGGGCTCGCAAGATCCCTGGCTGGGGGTTCCGGTTAAGTGGGCTCAAATATCGGGTGCACGACTTATTGTGGAGACGGCCATGGATGGGTTCTCCGTTGATCCGAGCCAGGGAACGCACTTTTTTCAAAACCTCACCTCTTTGCGTGTGGGATATTTAACGGTAAACAGGTTTGCAGGCAGTGATTATTATAACGAATCTCTTTTGCTACAACAACCGGCGGTATATGAGGATGAATGGATAAAACACGTTCGATTCAGTAAGCCCCTATTGGTTAAAATAAATGGTAAAAAGGGTCTTGCTTCCGTGTCAAACCCGCTATTTTAGGTTTTGTATAATCACACTGAAATAATTGTATGGAGCGGTTTATAGCGGCCTGCGGTCAATAACAAAAAATGCTACGCTTTTATTTTAGATGGGCTTTTAATTTGCTCACCAACTCTTCCGTTTGAAAGGGTTTGCTTATATAATCGTCCATTCCGCTGGCTATGCACCGTTCTTTGTCTTCAGGAAAAGCGTTGGCTGTAATGGCTATGATAGGTATATGTGTGTTTGTACTCTTTTCAATCTCTCTAATTTTCTTTGTTGCCTTGAGCCCATCCATAATGGGCATTTGAACGTCCATCAAAATCAGATCGTACTTGGTTTTACCAAACTTATCGAGCGCTTCCTTACCGTTGTAGGCTACCTCAATCTTATTTACCAGGTTTTTAATGTATAAAATAATTATTTGCTGGTTGCTGAAATTGTCTTCCACCAACAAAATATTAGCATCTTTAATATCAACCGAAGGTTTGTAGAACGAGGTGCTATTTGAAACTTTTTCTTTTATGTTTTTAACCGAATAGCTTTGCGTACTTTCCTTAAAGGTAATGCCAAATTCAAAAGTGGTTTTGTCTGCTTCCGGCTTTATGGATAACAAATGACCGTCTTGTTCTATCAACTTCTGGGTTAGCCCCAACTCTAAAAACTGAATGTGCTTGGAGGTGTTTAGCAATAATATGTCGGTACCATAAAGCGACTCGTCGGATCGGTACTCCTTAGGGAAAGGGATATTGCCGGTAGCGGTAATTTTAAATAATAATTCAAGGGTACCAGGCATGTTGTTGGTTCGGCTCACCTCAATAGTAATTTCTTTGTTTTCGGACAGGTTGTATTTAGCAATGGAGTTTAAGATGTTAAGAAAAATTTGCTTTGTTTTAATAGCATTACCCGTCATGTTAGAAGGGACTTCTGCCGAAAACGAAAGGCTGAACTTTTGTTTGCTGTTGTTTTCGGAAAATAGCCTAATCGTATTGTTTAGTGTAGAAAATAGGTTGAAACTTATTTTTTCTTCCTGAATGCGAAGCTCATTTGATTTTGTTGTAGATACCATATTGGAAACTACATTGACCAAATTATTGGCCGAGGCATGTATGGTATTGATGTAATCGCGCTGATCGTCGCTTAAGTTTGTTTTACCCAAGATATCCAGGATGCCTGTAATGTTGCTTAAAGGGGTACGTATTTGCCTGGATAAATCGGCAATTTGTTCGTCTCTTGATGTACGATTGTTTTGCGAGTTTATCATTGCCCGTTCCTTACTGAAGAGTACCTGGGCAAAAACAAACTTAAGGGTGTAAGCCAAAATAAATGAAAACAACACATAAATAGAAATAAGAACACTCATATTTAGTGTGTAATGTTGGGCCAGAGGAATGATTTTGCTCAATAATAAAAAATCAATTAAAATAAAAACAAACATCCCTAATGAATACAATGAGCCAGCTTTTCGTCCAAAAAGATTGATCGCAATAAAGGGAAAGCTACCTACCCAAACGATGTTGACTCCGGTGGAACCACCAAATATGATAAAGAAAACAAAAGTGAGTATAATAAATAGAAATAATAACCTATTATATAATGCTATGTTAGGGCGTCGGCTGATGTAGAGGTAATTAAATGCAAATAATACACTAAGAGACAACAATGTGCCGGCAAAAAAAAGTTTCTCTTCCAATAAAGATATGATTCCTTCTACAAAGACAATAACAAATAAAAAAAAGTTTAAAACATTTGATAGTAACAAAAAAGCTTGGGTTTCAACGTCAAGTTTTTCATCGTGATCAAAGGCAAAGAGCAATAGAAATTTATTGATAGATTTCATATGTAAATTAAGTATAAAGCAATAATAACTGTTATATTCGTGTGAAATATTTCCCTAATCAGTATAACTATTTATGCGGCATATCGTATAAGGTGGTTTCCAATTATGCTGCGTTAGGATATTTACGAACGCGGGAAATATAGTATAAAATTATTATAAAAATAGTATTGCTGACAATATTCTAATAAATCTACAGTTTTGTCTAATACCAACCATTTATTACACTAATTATAAAAACAAATTAATGAAGCATTTATTTATACACCTGTTGCTGTTTCTGTTTTTTGCCGGAGCTGCCAATGCGCAAAAGCACCTTCCAACGCCAAAGGACTATAAAGATTTTTTAAACACCAAAACTTTTGTGGTATTAGATGAAAATCCAATGTCGGATTTTAACTTTATGATTAAAAAAGTGATGCCGAGAATATGGAACATCACCGATTACGAAGTGATTTCGCAGGCTGAATTTGAAGAGAAGCGACGTGACCCTTCCTATTCATTTATTGTAACTTCAACGGTAACTTTCGACAGGGACAAAACCAAGGCGCGATACACTTTTGTTAGCCTATTGATGGGCAAAGATGTAAAGTCGATAACCGAAATGCCCGATTTGTGTTCCATTCCCTTATCCTACGTACGCGTGGAGGACGATAGTTATGCATATAAAATGGAAGGATTTATAAGGTTTATGCAAGACCACGTTGAGTTGGTAAATCGTGAGCCTAAAATCATCAGCAATAATATGTTTAAGTATTACAATAAAAATGTAAAGAGTTTAAGTAATAAAATATTGTATGTTGTAAAGGAGGATTTGGCACCTGATGTAAATACCATAAATAAAATAGAAGCGGTGTATCCGTATGCGGTGCAAATTGTTTCGCAAGAGAAGATTGCCGAAGCTATTGAAAAAGAGGATCCTGATGTTGTTTTTTTACACAAGGTAGGACCTGAAGGTACTAAGTTTAAAGCCCGTTGTTATAAAATAATTATAGGTGCGAACGATTCGCAGTTTTATTATTTCGATTGGCATATGGTGAGCCTTAAAAAACGAGATGGTTTGTTAGCTAAAGATTTTAAAGCTATGGGAAAGAATTAAAAAAAGTAATCTTGAAATAGATAATTGTTGGTACAGCCCTGTTAAAACTAATTTGACAGGGCTTTGTTGATTGTTTTTTGTTGAAAGTAATTTGTAATTTAGCGCTTAATTGTAATTAGCATTAATATAAAACAATAGAATAATTTAAAAAATCATGTCTGACGATAAAAAAATAATTTTTTCGATGGTTGGCGTAAGCAAGGTGGTGCCGCCCCAAAAAAAGATACTAAACAATATTTACCTTTCTTTTTTCTATGGAGCCAAGATTGGTATCATAGGTTTAAATGGCTCAGGAAAGTCAACCTTGATGAAAATTATCGCTGGTGTGGATAAGAATTTCCAGGGCGAAGTGGTTTCATCGCAAGGTTATTCGGTGGGTTACCTGGAGCAAGAACCATGGTTGGATGATGAAAAAACGGTAAAGCAGGTAGTGGAAGAAGGCGTACAGGAAGTGGTTGACGTGATGAGCGCCTACAATCAGGTGAACGAAAAGTTTGGCGATGCTGATGTCCTGGATAACCCGGATAAAATGGATGCACTTATTAAGGAACAAGCACGCTTGCAGGAAAAGATAGATCAGTACGATGCGTGGAACCTGGACAGTAAGTTGGAACGGGCTATGGATGCGCTGCGCTGTCCGGAAGAGGATAAATTAATTAAATATCTGTCGGGAGGCGAAAAGCGTAGGGTGGCACTCTGCCGCTTATTGCTTAAAGAGCCCGACGTGCTTTTGCTGGATGAGCCTACTAACCACCTGGATGCCGAATCGGTACAATGGCTCGAGCAACACTTGCAACAGTACAAAGGAACGGTGATTTCGATTACCCACGACCGCTATTTTTTGGATAATGTGGCGGGTTGGATTTTAGAACTCGACAGGGGAGAGGGTATCCCGTGGAAAGGTAATTACTCATCCTGGTTAGAGCAAAAAACCAAACGCATGGCCCAGGAGGAGAAAACAGCTTCTAAGCGACGCAAAACATTGGAGCGCGAGCTTGAATGGGTTAGGATGGCACCCAAGGCCCGTCATGCCAAATCCAAAGCCCGTTTGTCGGCCTATGATAAGTTAATGGATGAGGACACCAAGGCTAAAGAAGAAAAACTGGAGATATTTATCCCTAATGGCCCCAGGTTAGGCGACAAAGTAATTGAGGCACATGGCGTTTCCAAGGCTTTTGGCGATCGTTTGCTTTTTGAGGGTTTGGAATTTGTGCTGCCTAAAAATGGTATTGTGGGTGTAATAGGTCCTAATGGAGCAGGTAAAACCACCTTGTTTAGGATGATAATGGGGCAGGAGAAAGCAGATAAGGGTACTTTTGAAGTGGGCGAAACGGTAAAAATAGCTTATGTTGATCAAACACACCAGGACATAGATCCCGAAAAGTCAATTTATCAGGTGGTAGCCAACGGGCAAGAAACCATAAAAATGGGGGGGAGAGAGTTGAACTCCAGAGCTTACCTGAGCCGTTTTAACTTTGCAGGTTCGGATCAGGAAAAAAAATGTGCGGTACTATCGGGTGGTGAGCGAAACCGCTTGCACCTGGCCATGACCCTTCGCGAAGAGGGTAATGTGCTGCTGCTGGATGAGCCTACCAACGATATTGATGTAAACACGTTAAGAGCCCTCGAAGAAGGTCTGGAAGGCTTTGCCGGTTGTGCCGTCGTTATTTCGCACGACAGGTGGTTTTTAGATCGTATAGCCACGCATATACTTGCGTTTGAAGGTGATTCGGGGGTGTATTATTTTGAAGGTTCGTTTAGTGAATATGAAGAAAATAAGAAACGTCGCCTGGGCGATGTTGAACCGAAGCGATTAAGGTATAAAAAGCTAATGAGTTAATATTATTGGAAAAAAAGGCTGTCGTTTTTCGGCAGCCTTTTTTTGTCAGTATAAATCAAAATTTTTGCACACTTTTGAAAGCTCAAGATTAGAGTAAACATTCATCACATTATAAATCTCCATTTTATTCATGCCTTTTAGGCTCACAACACCTTGTTTTTCAAAAATAAAATCCTCACTTGTTAATTCATAAGTAGAAGTGCTTACGGCGATATCCATTGGCGAACATTGGTGTTGTATGCGTGAGGCTGTATTTACATTTTCTCCAAAAATATCAAAAAGATAATTTTCAAGTCCAATTAAACTACCAACTATTTCACCGCTATTAATGCCTGTGGTAATTTCCCATTTTATCGAACTCAACATGTTCCGCTCCAGAATAAACTGACGAAACTCAATTGCTGCCCGGATAATGTTGCTAGCGTGATTCTCGTCCTCTTCCGGGAGCCCCGAAGCAACAAGGTAGGCATCTCCAATAGTCTTGATACGGGTACATCTGTTTTTTGTAATTATTTTATCAAATGAAGAGAATATATCATTTAACTCATTAATTAATCTTTTAGGCGACATAGAAGTGGTTTTTGCGGTAAAACCAACTAAGTCGGTAAACATCACCGTGGCATTTTTGTATCGTTTGGGTTTTGAATTGCCGGTTTCCTTTATCTCCTCAAGAATTTTAGGAGGTAGTAAGCCTTTTAATATTCGTTCTACTTTTTGTCGTTCCAATTCCAGTTCCTCTTGTTTTTCAATCAACGCTTTAAACGATTGTGTTAAGTTAATGGCGGATTGAACACGAGCAATAAGTTCTGTGGGGTCTATTGGTTTTTTTATATAGTCAACTGCGCCAGCTTCAAGTGCCTTTCTTACATCTGTAAAACTGGACATGATAATAACAGGAATATCTTTGATGGATTCATTTTTCTTCATCAACATCAAGGCATCAATTCCATTCATTTTGGGCATCTCCCAATCCATCAGTATTAAGTCAGGCTTCGACTGCTGTGCAATTTTACATGCACTTCTTCCATCATTGGCCTTCAGGTAGGTGAAATCCTGGTTCATGGTATCCAAATGTAATATGATGATGTCCAAAATAATTGCCATATCATCTACCAACAGTATTTTCAACGAAGAAGGAGTCATGTTTTAAACGGTTTATATCTGTGCTTGTCTTTTAAAGTGAATATAAAGTTATTACCATCTATTGTTGCCATCTATTCAAATGGGAACTGTTTATCTTTGACTTTAAATAATACATATTCTTTACTCCCAGCCCCTTAACGTCATTGGGTAAGCGCTCTATGTATCGGAACTTATCACGCGTAGATAAATACGTGCGCATACCAATGTTGATTTGGTTGGGGGCGCAAGTCTTTTCCATCCGTGCTGCAGTATTTACTGTGTCGCCAAAAATATCGAACAAAAAATTATTTGTACCCAGTATACTGCCTATTACTTCGCCCGAATCAATTCCGATTTTTAATTCCCATTTTACCGCATTGCTTTCATTCCTTTGGGATAGATACGCTCTCATATCAATAGCTGTTTGTATTAATTTAACGGCATGTTGTTTATGTGGAGTGGGAATTCCTGAAACAGCCAAATAGCCATCTCCCATTGTTTTTATACGCGTACATCCATTTTTTTTAATAATGGAATCAAAAGCATTAAAAATCTGGGTTAGTTCGTCAATTAATATTTTGGGTGCCAGCGTGGTTGATTTTTTTGTAAAATCAACCAGGTCCACAAATAGCACCGAAGCTTCCCGGTATTTTTTTGGTCTTGATTCGCCCGAAACGGTCAGCTCATCAATGATTTTTTTGGGTAACAGACCCGATATTATTTCGTTTACTTTATTTTGACTTTCCCTGATAACATCAGCCTGATGGTTTAACTTTTTTACGGTACTGGATAAAATAAGGGCGGTGCGCACACGTGCAAATAATTCAATGGGCTTAAAAGGTTTTTGTATAAAATCCAGTGCTCCTGCTTCAAGCATTGTTTTAATTAGTTTAGCACTTTTTTCTACAAAGCATACAAGTATCGGTGTATTGTGATTTTGATGCGATTTCTTTACGATTTCTATTTTCTTTAATAGTTTTTCAGGTGACCCCCCAAAATCTATAATCACCAAATCGTGATGTGTATTGTTCAATTCGTACACCGAATCATGAAATAATTTTACTTTTATACGCCACTCTTCGCTAAAGGACATCAACTGGTGTTCCAATAGTTCCAAATTACAATAATCTTTTCCTATTAATAATATTTTACCAGTATCCATCGAGTAATATTCTTTTTTGGAATTCTCATCATTCTTAGATTCTATTTCGTACATATTTTTACTTGCAATAAGTAAAATGGTTAAAAGTATGTGGCAAAAGGTGCTGTTTTGTTTGTAGATAACGCTATTTAGGCGATGAAATACTGTAGCCGTATACGATAAGGAGACGTGATGGAAATTATTGCTGCTTGTACTTGCTATTATAGGATTACGTAAGTTTAAAAAAATAAATAACTTTGCGCCTCTAAAATAAAAATAAATACTATGGCTCAAAAACCCGCTATACCAAAAGGAACAAGAGATTTTACGCCAGTTGAAATGGCAAAACGGAATTATATTTTTGATAGCATTAAAGCAATTTTTTTAAAGTATGGTTATCAGCCTATCGAAACGCCTGCCATGGAAAACTTATCCACATTAATGGGAAAATACGGCGAAGAGGGGGATAAGCTGCTTTTTAAGATATTGAATTCGGGAGATTTTTTGGCCAAAGCAGATATTGATGCCTTAAAGGAAAAAAACTCAATTAAAACTACCACACAAATTGCGGATAAAGGACTTCGTTACGATCTTACCGTTCCATTTGCCCGTTTTGTAGTGCAGCACCAAAACAACATAACTTTTCCGTTTAAGCGTTACCAGATGCAACCCGTATGGCGAGCCGACAGGCCGCAAAAAGGACGTTACCGCGAGTTTTATCAATGCGATGTGGATGTGGTTGGCTCTAACTCCTTAATAAATGAGGTAGAGCTTATACAAATTGTAGATGATGTGTACAAAGCGCTCAAAATTAATGTGTTGGTTAAGATGAACAATCGGAAGATCTTGAGCGGAATTGCGGATATCATAGGGCAGGCGGATAAAATTGTTGACATCACTGTGGCTATAGACAAGTTGGATAAAATTGGTATTCAAAAAGTGAACGATGAGTTAATTCAGAAAGGATTACCTCGCGAAGCGGTGGATAAGTTACAGCCTATTATTAATCTTTCCGGAACCAATCAGCAAAAACTCGATACTTTAAAAACTGTTCTTAAAGCTTCGGAAACAGGCCTAAAAGGGGTAGCGGAAATGGAAACCGTATTTAGTTATCTGCAAAATATTAATGTGACCACAAAAGTTGAATTGGATTTGACCCTGGCACGTGGCCTAAATTATTATACCGGAGCTATTTTTGAGGTGAAAGCGCTGGATATGGAAATTGGCAGTATAACTGGTGGTGGCCGGTATGATGATTTAACAGGCGTATTTGGTTTGCGCAACGTATCAGGCGTAGGTATTTCGTTTGGTGCCGATCGTATATACGATGTGATGAACCAATTGGATTTGTATCCTAAAGAATCGATTGTTTCTACGCGTTTGATGTTTGTGAATTTTGGTCAGCGAGAAGCTATGTATTCTCTGCAAGCGCTGCAAAAGGTTCGAAACGCTGGTATTAATGCCGAGCTTTATCCTGATGCAGCTAAAATGGGAAAGCAAATGAATTATGCCAACAAAAAAGAAATCGCCTTTGTGGCCATGGCCGGCGAAAATGAAATACAGCAGGGCAAGCTAACACTTAAAAATATGCACAGTGGCGAGCAGCAACTTTTATCGGTTGAAGAGGTGATTAATATCATCGGCTAAAGTAAGATTTTTATATAGTTTGCGGGACTTAAAAAAAACTGGTAGCTCAATAAAACTCGCATAGTTTAAAATGGAAAATACACATTATATATCCCCTGCACCTTTAACTTTTGATAGGCTCGACGAATTGATGCGCAATCCGGTGACTGTTAAATTGTCGTCCGAGTCAAAGGATCTGATTCAAAACTGTAAAAGTTTTTTGAATGATTTTTTAAAAAATCACGAAGGACCGGTTTACGGAATAAACACCGGATTTGGTGCCTTACACAATAAATCAATATCAAAAGAGGATCTGAGTAAACTGCAAGAAAATTTATTGCTTAGCCATGCCTGTGGTGCCGGAAAAGAAGTGCCGGCCGAAGTGGTTAAAATGATGCTATTGCTTAAGGCACATGCATTGAGTTTGGGTAAGTCGGGTGTGCAGGTAAAAACGGTAGAGCGGATATTGGATTTTTATAATCATTCAGTATATCCTATCGTTCTCGAGATGGGTTCGCTTGGTGCATCGGGAGATCTGGCTCCCCTGGCGCATTTGTTTCTCCCTTTGATTGGGCGTGGCGAGGTGTATTTTAAAGGCGAGAAGATGCCTGCCTCGCAGATGCTCAAAAGGCAAGGATGGGAGCCTATCAAACTCGAAGCTAAGGAAGGGCTGGCATTGCTTAACGGAACCCAGTTTATGAGTTCGCATGCCGTATATACCTTGCTAAAAGCATTCCGCCTGGCAAAATATGCCGATATTGTGGCGGCTTTGTCTCTTGATGCTTTTAACGGACGGATAGACCCCTTTAGGCAGCAAATGCATGTGATCAGGCCCCATGCCGGACAATTAGAGACCGCAAAAAATATTACGGCCCTGTTGGCAGGTAGCCAAATAATTGAACAAAAAGACAAACAAGTACAGGATCCTTATTCGTTTCGGTGTGTTCCGCAGGTGCATGGGGCAATCAAAGATGCCATAAATTATGTGGCAGGGGTTGTTTGTACCGAAATAAATTCAGTAACAGATAACCCCATCGTGTTTCCGGAGGAAGGAAGTATTATTTCAGGGGGTAATTTTCATGGCGAACCTTTAGCCTTGGCGCTCGACTTCTTGAGCATAGCACTGGCCGAGATAGGCAGTATTTCTGAAAGACGAACATATAGGCTTATTTCCGGTGAACGTGGTTTGCCGGAGTTTTTAGTAGCCAACCCGGGTTTAAACTCAGGCTTTATGATTCCGCAGTATGCTGCCGCCTCAATTGTAAGTCTTAATAAGCAAATGGCAACACCCTCGTCGGTAGACTCCATCCCCTCTTCCAATGAGCAGGAAGACCATGTAAGCATGGGCGGTAACGCAGCAACCAAAGCCCTCAAGATAGTGGAAAATGTGGAACGGGTGATTGCAGTGGAGCTTTTTAATGCAGCACAAGCTATTGAGTTCAGACGACCTATGAAAACTTCGCCTTACCTCGAAAAGTTTTTATCTGCTTTCAGGCAATATGTTCCTTTTGTTACCGAAGATAAAATAATGTACCAACAAATGGAGGCCGCTCTCGAATTTTTACATAAGGGTGAGTTCGATGAGTTTAAAAGCCAGGGGTAAATACTATTTCCTTCTGCTTTATAAGATGTTTATGCACGATGCTGTTTAGATAGGTTTTGGCCATATAACAGTTTGGTTGCATAGGCACTTTTACAAACAATCCTTGAAAGAATCATGATTTATTAAATAAAAAAGAGCCTGTCATCGTTCGATCGACAGGCTCTTTTCTATTGAAAATCTCTTTACAAAGCTACCAACTGAATAGTCGTATTTTATTCGCAGTATGCGACAACTGAACACCCACATGCGGCCATGTTACCTTGCTCAATGATAATGACTTAGGCCTCAGCCGGAACAGTCACTAACTCACCTTCTAACGAAAACTTAGCTGCCGCACTAACTTTTAACTCAATTATTTGACCTATTAAAGCTTCGTTGTCTGATTGAAAGCGGATGACCAATTTTCCATCGGTATGTCCGGACAGATAACCTTCTTTGCGGTCGTGCTCGCGTACCAAAACTTTAACGGTTTTTCCAATCATGGCACGATTGTATGTCAAGGTATGTTTGGCCAGCTCCTCACTTAATATGGCATAGCGTTTTTTCTTGTCTTCCAGGCTAACGGTATCTTTCCAACGGTACGAGGCCGCACCGGGTCGCGGTGAATACATCGCAATATAGGCCATATTGTATTTAAACTCTTCCATCACCTTACGTGTATTTTCCAGCTGTTCATCTGTTTCGTCGGTAAAACCAACAATAATGTCGGTAAAAACAGTAGCCTGCGGTAGTATTTCACGAAGGGCATGCATGGTTTCGCGGTATTTGCTCACCGAGTGGTTACGGTTCATTTTAATCAATACCTTTTCGTCGCCACTCTGCAAAGGAAAATGGATTTGTTTACCCAGGCATTCGTACTTGGCAATGATATGAAAAATATCGGTGGTCATGTCTCGTGGATGGGGCGAAGTGAAATATACCCAGAACTCGTTGTCGATTTCTTCGCCCATTTGACCAACTTTTTCCAACAGCTGGGCAAAGTTTATTTCGTGTCCGTTTTTATCCAGCCCATAGGAATTTACATTCTGTCCCAATAGGGTAATGGTTTTATATCCTTTTTCGGCCAGTTCTCTTACTTCCTGCAATATTTCGTCCGATGGTCGTGATATTTCCCGGCCACGCGTGTAGGGTACAGCGCAATAGGTACAGTATTTATTACAACCATTTTGTATGGGCACAAAAGCTTCAAATTTGCTATCGTACTTGGGCTTCACTTTCCAAAAAAGTTTTATCTCATCAACGGGCGATTGTGGCTCGGCGATCAAACTCAGCGGGTTGGCAATACCATATTCACCAAGCATACGCGGTAGTTGAGGCAACTCGGGCATGGTAAACACAATGTCAAATAGCTTTAAAAATCGCTCTTTGTCCGAAGGCAGCATACAGCCTGATATAAAGGTAACCAGATTTTTTTTATCTTTCCATTTGTTCCACTTCGCTATTTTATTGTAAACTTTATCAATTGCCTTTTGGCGGACAGAACATGCCAGTATCCCAATAAAATTCGCTTCCTCCTCAGTCTCTACTTTTTCGCAACCTGCCGCATCAAGCACTGATGCTACGCGTTCCGAATCGCTCATGTTCATTTGACATCCAAGTGTCATTAAAAAGTACTTCACAATTTTTTATATTATTAATTGATTAAATAACAAGGCACAAAGCGTAAAAGATGAATAATCCCAATATCTCTTAACTACCTATCCCTTTGTGTTCTTAAAAATAAACCTCAGCATGAATGCGCTCATTGGGTATCCCTTTGTTTTCCAGAATATCGTATGCGTCATGTATCATGTTGCAATTTCCGCACAAATATACTTCAGATTCTTTATCAATTTCTAATTCAAGCAAATAATTTGTCAACCTACCGGTGTAATCCCCACTTGTATCGCGCGAGGAACATAGGGTATAGCGTTGTTTCTCGTACTCTTCTTTTTCGTAACCTTCGTTAAGTGATCGTACCCCGTGTATGATTTGATAATCCAGTTCGGGATATGATTTTACCATGCAGTGGAAAGGCGAGATGCCTGTTCCTGTAGCAATAAATAAAAATTTTTTCTTTGTCTTGTCGGCACCGTTAAGACCAAAATAGCCTACCGGTTCCTCCACAACCACCGAATCGCCCACCTTAAGTTTTTTGAGTACGGGCGTTATCAACCCGTTTTGCACCTCTTTTACCAAAATTTCAATATACGGATCGTTAACTGCACTGTAAATAGAATACTCGCGTGTGTGTATTCCGTTTGGAGGTCCAACGCAAACGTGTTGCCCGGGGGTAAATTCCAGCCCGTTTTTTTCAAATCGAAGAATAAACGTGGACTCGGTTAAATTTCTTACTTCCAAAATCTCATGTAAATTCATGCGTTTTCTGATCATATTCATTATATAATATTCTTTTATTTTCTATTTTTATAGGATTGCTATTACAACTTAAAATAAGATGATTTGTTCAACCCGTTGCAGGGGCAAACAGTTGCATGAAAAAATTACCATATGAGTGTAAAGAATTTTAGAAGTAAAGAGATTAGTTGGCTTTCGTTTAACGAAAGGGTATTGCAGGAGGCTATGCGCGATAATGTTCCCTTAATTGAGCGGATAAAATTTCTGGGAATCTACTCCAACAATATGGATGAATTCTTTCGCGTTAGGGTTGCAATACTTAAAAGAATAGTTCAGTTAGATAAAAATACCGTCTTTGAGGGAGGATCCCCGCAGGAAATATTACAAGGAGTGCATGAGTTGGTGCGCAAGCAAGGTGCAATGTTCGACCAGGCCTACCGTATGGTTATAAAAGATCTGGCCAAAGAAAATATTTACCTCATAAATGAAAACGACCTGAGCAAAGAACAGGGGGAATTTGTGCAACGCTATTTTCATAAAAAAGTACGCGGCAAACTTATGCCTATAATTATCAGCAATAGTCGTCCTTTACCCGATTTAGCCGATGATGGAATTTATTTGGCGGTGTACTTAAAACGAAAAGACAACCGCCGTGTTCATTACGCACTGATAGAAATACCTCCATCGCTGGATCGTTTTGTTTTGTTGCCATCAAAAGACGGTAAAAAATATATTATGCTGTTGGATGATGTAATTCGTTACGAGCTGGGCGATATATTTTATATGTTTAAGTTTAATGAGATAGGTGCCTATACCTTTAAACTGACCCGCGACGCCCAACTCGATATCAACGAAGACATATCAGAGAGTTATGTAAAAAAAGTATCAAAGGGCTTGGAACGACGAAAGGAAGCCGAACCCGTGCGTTTTGTTTACGACAAATTAATGCCCGAACCCCTATTGAGTCTTCTGTTAAAAAAGCTTCACTATTCATCAAACAGCTCCATTATAAAAGGAGGCCGTTACCATAATTTTAAAGATTTCATCGACTTTCCTAAGATAGGGAGTAAAAGCATGACCTACCCTGCTCTGCCTGCCATAATACATCGCGATATTGAGCCGCAATCTTCTTTTTTTAAGATAATTAGTAAAAAAGATATCCTTTTTCATTTCCCGTATCATTCGTTTCATTATTTCATCGATTATCTGCGCGAAGCTTCTATTGACCCTATGGTGCGCGAAATAAAAATTACCATTTACAGGGTAGGAAAAAATGCGCCTGTAATCAAGGCCTTGATTAACGCGGCTCGCAATGGTAAAAAAGTGACCGCCGTAGTGGAACTGCAAGCGCGTTTCGATGAAAAAGCCAATATTAAATGGGCTAACCGTTTAAGGGATTCAGGCGTAAAGGTAATATTTGGTGTGCCCGGATTAAAAGTACATGCCAAGTTGTGCATGGTAGTGCGCAAAGAACGAAGCAAAATGGCGCAATACGTGTGTGTAGGTACGGGTAACTTTAACGAAGATTCGGCCGAGGTATTTGCCGATCATTTACTATTTACAAAACATACTGGCATTACACGGGAAGTGGCATCTATTTTCGAGTTCTTTAATAAAAACTACAATATCCCTACCTTTAAACACCTGTTAGTGGCGCCTTTTATTTTGCGTAGTAGCCTGGAGGGCTTTATCGACCGCGAAATAAAAAATGCCCAGGAAGGAAAAGAAGCGTACATCTATTTAAAAGTGAACAACCTGGTTGATTTTGACTTGATTTTTAAGTTGTACGATGCCCAGCGATTAGGCGTGAAGGTGCAGTTGAATGTAAGGGGTATGTTTTCGGTATATCCGAAGTTCGACAGCAACGAAAGTGCCATTGAGTCTATTGGAATTATCGACCGCTTTCTGGAGCACTCACGGATATATGTTTTTTGTAACAATGGAAAGGAGAAAATGTATATTTCCTCTGCCGATTGTATGACGCGTAACCTGGATCGTAGAATAGAAGTAGCGTGTCCTATTTACGATGTAAAAATACAGAATGAACTGAAGATGATGTTGGAAATGCAAATGAAAGATAATTGTTCGGCACGCTTGCTAAATAACGAAATGGATAACAAAATTAGAGAAGTTGAAGTAGACAAAGGTGAGTTTCGCTCCCAATTGGAGTTTTATAAATGGTTGAGCGATGTAAGCGAATAAATAAAAGTATTTGTAATTGAGATTTATCACTATGTCATACTTATTTTGCCTCTATCTTTATGCCGTTAAAGTGGAAGTATAAAAACAAATAAGTAAATTGTTTATGGCAAAAATGAAAGCGCTTGTAAAAGCTAAGCCCCAAAAAGGTATTTGGCTACAAGAAGTGGATATGCCCGAAATAGGGGTAAACGAGGTGCTGATAAAAGTGTCAAAATCGGCCATCTGTGGTACTGATTTACACATTTACCATTGGGATGAATGGGCACAAAAAACCATTAAAACCCCAATGATCATAGGGCATGAGTACGTGGGTTATGTAGCCGGAGTGGGATCCGAGGTAAAACAGTTTAAAGAAGGCGATCGGGTTACAGGCGAGGGGCATATCGCATGTGGACATTGCAGAAACTGTAGACGCGGAAGACAGCATATTTGTGAAAATACCGTGGGAATAGGGGTAAATATTGATGGCGCTTTTGCTGAGTATGTAAAGGTGCCCGCTAATAATGTAATTAAGGTGCATCCCAACATCTCGGATGAGGTAGCTTCTATCATGGATCCCTTTGGAAATGCAACTCATACTACACTTAGTTTCCCTATTATTGGTGAAGATGTACTAATAACAGGAAGTGGTTTAATTGGCAGTATGTGCGTGGCCATTGCAAAATTTGCAGGAGCGCGTTATGTGGTGGCCACCGAAACCAATGAATACCGGGCCAATTTGGCGCGTAAAATGGGGGCAACACGAGTAGTTAATCCCTTGAATGAGGACTTACACAAGGTGGTGGTGGACGACCTTAAAATGAAAGGTTTTGATATTGGACTGGAGTGCTCCGGAAACCCGATGGCATTTAACTCCATGGTAGATAATATGTATAATTCGGGTAAGATTTCGTTGTTGGGCTTGCTCCCTTCAAATACCCAGGTGGATTGGAGTAAAATAATTTTTAAAGGGCTTACGCTTAAAGGAATATATGGTAGAGAGATGTTCGAAACCTGGTATCAGATGGAACAAATGATACTGTCAGGTATCGATTTAACACCTATCATCACACATCGTTTTCCCATTGATGAATTTCAAAAAGGTTTCGATATCATGGAATCGCACAATAGCGGAAAAATAATCCTCAATTGGGATTAGATTTACAATTAAGCTCAAGGTGCAACAATATTCTAGTGGTATTATTGTGCCTTGAGCAATCCCGTAGCAGAATCGCTGTGCTGTAATCGCTGCTCAGAAAAATAGTTGGCCTGAATTGCTATGTCACATCGAATATAGTATGCCAAACAGGCTCAACTTATTGCCCCACCATTTCACAATCTCACTGACCACAAATTACTTAAAAACCAGCACCAATCCGGCAAAGGAACCATATAAAACGCTGTTTACCGGATTTGAAGTTATGGCGCAGGAGCCTGTGTTACACCCTATAAAATAGTAGTAAGCATATCCTGCTACGGCACCCAAAAAAACTCCCAATAAGATACGCTTTAAACTTTGTTGTTTTATTTTCTCCCAAATCTTCATAATTTCGCTTTTATAAATATCAAAGAAACAAATATATTAAAATATATAACAATGTATATATTTAAATTGTCATTTTTGTTCATATTCCTTTTTTCCTTGAATGGCGGGGCCCAAAATAATGGGGTGGATTTTGACCTGAAAGCCAAATCTATTTCTGACTTGGACGATATCAACGAAAAAAAATACCAACTCACAGAATTTGCCAGTGCGTTTGCGAATTATCTGGAGCAAAATGTTGTGACCATAGCTGCCGGTGAGGATTCGTATATTAAAACAACCAACTCCAGCGATTCAAAATACACCCTCTATTATTTTAACACCTTTGCCAATGGAATTATTTACAGGATTGATTGGTTTGTGCTGTATGGCGATATCGATAGGCGCAAAGTTTTGCACGGTTTCGACGACCAGGTGAGTAAGCAGGTGAAAAAGGGAAATGGCGAATTGGAATTGCATCTGGCTCGACAGCAACATAAGCAACTCTACTTGTACCCTTTAACTTTTTCGTTTAAAGAAGATAAGAAAACCTACAAGGAGTATCGTGATGTGGCTGTGATTTGCTATTTTGAAGAACTGATGCAGCGAAAAACTGAAGCAGAGCGTCTTTCCTTAAATGATTCTATCCTGCATAGAATGCAAATATTATGGGAAAACCCCGAGTTATTTACCGACAATTTTAACGGTATAAAGCGAATGTCGACTTTACTGTCGGAGGATGGTAAGGTAAAGGTGTGCACCTGGAATCTTGTACTTCCCAATTCCACTAATAATTTTTATGGTGCCGTGGTTGTTAAAACAAAAAATGGCGTTAAAGTGTCGCCATTAAACGATAATACGGACAAGATACGTTCGCCCGAGCGATCCTCTTTGACAAATAAAAGCTGGTATGGGGCCATCTATTACGATATGGTGCAGGTAAAAGATAAAAATAAACGGGTGTACTATTTGCTACTCGGCTATAAACCCAATAACGAAATGACCAAGAAAAAAGTGGTGGAAACATTGATGGTGGTGGGCAACGGACAGGTGCGCTTTGGCCATAGCGTTTTTCGGGAAAACAGGTACTTGTACAAACGCTTGGTTTTTGAATATGGCGCGGCGGCAAATATGATGCTGCAATACGATAAGGAAAACCAAAGGATTGTACTGGACCACCTGGCTCCGCCCAATAGTATGTATATCCAAAACAAAAGGTTTTATGGCCCCGATTTTTCGTACGATGCGTATGTTTTTGATAAAGAAAAATGGGTGCTTGTAAAAGATGTAGATGTTTTTAATCCGACAATAACACAATAGTCCCAAATTATCTCAACCCTTGTCTGTTATGGGTTGTTTAAAGATAGAATAGCAACTTGAATAATTACGAATGGAAATAATTGTAGATAAGTTTGATGATATTAAAATATTGCGTTTTGAGGTGCCGGGTTTTGAAAACCTTGACTTGAAAAAAAAATTGTTTATCTATCATTTAAGCCGGGCTACCCTGGCCGGTAGAGATATTCTATGGGATCAGCATGGGAAATACAATTTGATGTTGCGCGATGTATTGGAAGCTATTTATCTTCTGGATGAAGAGGGGGAGGAGTGGGATAACTTTGTGGTTTACCTGAAAAAAGTATGGTTTGCCAGCGGTCCGCACCATCATTATAGCACCGATAAATTTGTGCCCGGTTTTTCAGTTGATTCCTACCATAGTTGGATTTCGCAACTCAAACCCGGCATGGCTAAGCTTACACCGGAACATCTTAGGGCCGAGAACATAAGTTTGTTGCAGCGCTTGATTTTTGATGCGGATTTTTTGCCCAAGCGCGTAAATATGAACCCTAATGTTGATTTGATAGCAGGCTCGGCCAATAATTTTTACCAGGGCCTTACCCAAAGCGAAGTGGAAGCGTATTATGAGCAGCAAAAGGAAAAGTCGGAAAATAAAAAATTGTCCTTTGGGCTCAACAGTAAACTCATAAAGGAGAATGGCAGATTAAAAGATCAAAAATATAGCGTAGGCGGCCTTTATGGCAAGGCATTGTCGGCAATTAACGGGCATTTAAAACGAGCACTCCCTTTTGCCGAAAACAAAGAGCAACAAGAGATTATCAGCTTACTGATTGATTTTTATAAAACAGGTCGTCTGGATTTGTTCGACACCTTCAGTATAAAATGGTTAGCTGAGTTGGATGGTGATGTTGATTTTATCAATGGTTTTATAGAAACCTATGGCGATCCATTGGGTATAAAAGCCACCTGGGAAGGTGTGGTGCAATGGATTGATAAAGAGGAAACACGAAAAGCGACCACCATAGCTGATTATGCCGATTGGTTTGAACAAAATTCGCCTACACACAAAAAGTATAAAAAAGAGAAGGTAAGTGCTGTATCCTTAAAAGCAATAAATGCTGTTATGCTTGGTGGTGATTGTTACCCGGCCAGTCCGCTGGGCATTAACCTGCCCAATGCCGAGTGGATTAGGGAAGAATACGGATCTAAATCAGTTACCCTAATCAATATTTCTAACGCACACCATAAGGCCTCGCTGAGCACAGGTATAACCGAGGAGTTTACATTAACCGAGGAGGAAATGGCCTTAGATAAAAAATATGGTGCCCTGGCAGATAACCTTCATACGCATTTGCACGAATGCATTGGACATGGCTCCGGAAAAATGCTGCCCGGGGTAAGTGCCGAGAGATTAAAAAACTATGGTGCTGTTATTGAAGAGGCCAGAGCTGATTTGTGTGGGTTGTATTTTATGTATAGTCCTAAAATGATTGAACTGGGTCTTATGCCTAATTTAGACGTAGTCAAGGCACATTACAATGCCTACATCCGCAACGGTCTTTTAACGCAAATTACACGAATTAAGCGGGGCGATAAAATAGAACAGGCTCATATGCGTAACCGACAGATGATTGCCGCTAGGGCATATGAAGCAGGGCAGGGTAAAGTGATAGAAAGAGTAGTAAAAAACGAGAAGACGTATTTTATAATTAAGGATTATGCCACCCTGCATAAAATATTTGGCGAGATGCTAAGAGAAATACAACGGATTAAATCGGAAGGTGATTTTGTTTCGGCTCAGAACATTGTGGAGGCTTACGGTGTTAATATAAACCGTAAACTGCACGAAGAGGTGTTGCAGCGTTTCGAGAAGCTAAAGGTGCCGCCCTTCACCGGGTTTTTGAATCCTAACCTGGTGCCAATATACAAGGATGGGCATATTAAAGATGTTAGGATAAAATATGTTACCGATTACGCCCAACAAATGATGCAGTACTCTGCAGAATACGGTTTTTTAAACGCAATAGAAGAGTTGGAATAGTTAAAATAACCTTTGCGTAGAAATCGGTTTTTTTATAATTGCTTTGGCATTTCTTAAAAAACTCGCTTTCTTTGCACAATAATTAATTTAGCCTGAACGATTTGGGTAGAACAGAATTCATTAAAAATAAAACATATGGAGATTTCAAGAAATAAGTACGTAACCGTTTCCTACGTATTAAGATTACAAGGGTTTGAAGGGGAGATTGTAGAAGAAACACCCGAAGATAAGCCATTAGAGTTTATCTTTGGGACAGGACGTATGCTTCAAATGTTTGAAGAAAAGTTAGACGGTTTAAAAGCTGGCGATAACTTTAGCTTTAAACTAACTTCTGAAGAGGCTTATGGAGAGATCAATCCCGAAGCTAAAGTGGAAATTCCACGAAATATTTTTGAAGTGGATGGGAAAGTTGATGAGGAACTGATTAAAGTGGGTAATATGGTTCCGATGCAGGATGCGCAGGGAAACCGATTGAATGGTATTGTTCTGGAAGTTACAGACCAAAATGTGAAGATGGATTTCAATCACCCATTGGCTGGCGACGACCTATATTTCTCCGGTTCAGTTAGCAACGTTCGCGAAGCTACTGAGTCCGAATTGATGGCTGCTGTTGGTGGCGGTGGATGTGGATCAGGTTGTGGATGTGAAAGCGGTGAAACAGTGGGTTGCGAAAGCGGATCATGTGGTCCCGACGGTTCCGGTTCTGGTGGCTGCGGTTGTTAGTAACCTGAAAGTTAAACGTTGGCAATAAAGAGTAAGCCGGATATGCTTAACTTTAAAAATATAAAGCCTGTTCTTATATAAGAGCAGGTTTTTTACGTTTTTCGGGGAACTGCATATCATCTATTACAAAACAATTCATCATGAGCCAATTTCATCTTTTCTTACCTAAAATCTCTTATCTTTTTAATTCATAAACATGGCTGGTAATACTTTTGGAAACATATATAAATTAACCTCATTCGGAGAGTCGCACGGCAAAGCTGTGGGTGGTGTTATTGAGGGCGTTATGCCGGGTACAGAAATCGACTTGGATTTTATCCAGTCTGAGCTGAACCGTCGTCGTCCCGGTCAAAGTGCTATTACTACGCCTCGCGACGAAAAGGACAAAGTGGAAATACTCTCTGGCGTTATGGACGGAAAAGCCACGGGAACTCCTATGGGTTTTGTCATCTGGAATGCAGATCAGCGTTCCAAAGACTATGGCAACATAAAGGATGTGTATCGTCCATCACATGCCGATTACACCTATCAGCAAAAATATGGTATTCGCGACCATCGGGGAGGAGGTCGTTCTTCGGCGCGCGAAACGGTGGCCCGGGTAGTGGCGGGCGCTATTGCTAAGCTCATGTTAAAAAAATATGCTGTACAGATAAATGCCTATACTTCGCAAGTGGGCGCCATAAAATTGGAAAAAGCGTACAACGAGATGGATTTGGCTAAAGCCGAAGAAAATATAGTACGTTGTCCGGATGCCGAGGTGGCACAACAGATGATCGCCTATATCGATCAGGTACGCCAGGATAAAGATTCGGTAGGAGGGGTGATTACCTGCGTCATAAAAAATGTTCCCGTAGGTCTGGGAGAACCTGTGTTTGATAAGTTTCATGCCCAAATGGGGCAGGCTATGCTAAGTATTAATGCCGTTAAAGGTTTTGAGTATGGTATGGGTTTTAAGGCCTGCGACATGAAAGGCTCCGAGCATAACGATGAGTTTTATATGGATGGTGACAAGGTGCGTACCAAAACAAACCGCTCGGGAGGTGTGCAAGGTGGAATTACCAATGGCGAGGATGTATATATGAATGTTGCGTTTAAACCTATCGCTACGATCTTAAAGGAGCAGCACACTGTTAACAAGCAGGGCGAGGAGGTGGCCAGCACGGTAAAAGGTCGTCACGATCCCTGTGTACTACCGCGTGCAGTACCCATTGTGGAAGCCATGGCGGCCATGGTGATGGTAGATATGATTTATCTAAACAAGATGTATTTGTAATTACGCTCGGAGCTGGCACATCAGGGGTAGTGCAGTAAAAAGATCTTGCCTGTAGTTTTATTATGGGGTATTTTATGGTGCCGCACCTCCTGGTTTTTACAGAAATTTATCAGCAAATCAGCAGCCTGTATGTAGGTACCGGGTTATTTTCTTGGTACCGGCAGCCGTGTTAGATTATAGGATAACTTCGTGTTTTCACTGCGTGTATTGACAGAATAGTGAATGGTGTTCAACATAGAGTTGTCGTGATTCCCAATTCTTCAAAGCAATTTTCTATAATAAAATATGCCAAATAAATTTACGAAGATGAGCGAACTATTTGTCCATTCTAATTATTGAGTGTTGAATTGGATTACGGTTTGTACATGCCCTTTTTAACAATATAAGCATATGCCTCTTTGGGCACCATAAACGTATAGTTTTTACCCTCGCGAATGCCTTTGCGTATAGTAGTGGAATCGATGTTAAAAACAGGGGCTTCAATCGTTTCGAGTTGAATTTTAAGGTGTTTCTGCTCTGTTTTAAATCCCGGGCGAGGATATACCATAAAGGAGTAATTTGCGGCAATCTGTTGGGCATTGTTCCAGCGGTGCAACTGCTGCAAATTATCGGATCCCAGGATAATGGTGAAAGTAAAGTCGGGATAAGTTGCTTGTAATTTTTTTAAGGTAAGATAGGTATAGGATGGGGTGGGGAGGTTCAATTCGATATCACAGATTTTAAATTTCGGGTATCCCTTAACCGATGCCTCTAACATTTGTAAGCGCAGGGTGGTGTTAGCCAGTTCATCCTCTTCCTTAAAGGGGTTTTGAGGACTCACTACAAACCATATCTGTTCAATGTAGGAATTTTCAACTATATAATTGGCCAATGCCAAATGTCCCACATGAACCGGATTAAACGATCCAAAAAATAAACCTATTCTTTTTTTGTTCATTGTAAAAAGTCTGTCAATAGATGCGCAGCTTCGTCAATAGCTGTTTGCAGGTCGTTGTTAACCACAATGTGGTCGAATTTTTTGGCATATTGTAATTCTTCTTCGGCTTTATTAAGGCGTTGTGTAATTACATCCGGGGTGTCGATGCCACGGCAAATTAACCTGGTTTTTAATGCTGCAATGGATGGAGGTTGAATAAAAATAGCCAGTGAGTTTTGGGGAAACATTTTTTTTATATTGAGTCCGCCTACAACATCTACGTCAAACACTACATTTTTTCCCTGTTTGGTGATGCGTTCGACTTCGCTTTTTAGTGTGCCATAATATTTATCGGCATAAACTTCTTCCCATTCTAAAAGTTCGTTGGCATTTATTTTTGCTCTGAACTCATCGGGTTGTAAAAAGTAATAATCCACACCGTGTTTTTCCTGGCCACGAGGAGCACGCGTAGTGGCTGAGATGGAAAATTCGAGATTGAAATTTTTCGTGAGCAAGCTTTTTACAATGGTGGTTTTGCCCGATCCGGAGGGAGCAGAAAAAATAATTAATTTGCCGTTCTTGGGGTTTGTGCTGTTCATTGGTTAAGGCGTAAATTATGGCGTTGAATATGTCTATACAGAATAGGATGGCTATTTTAAATGGCCGGTAGCTTTTGCTTAAAGCACATTTAAATTCTGTTCTTTTATTTTTTCCAACTCGTCCTTCATTTGAATTACCAATTTTTGTATTTCGGAATGATTGGCTTTTGAACCCATGGTGTTTATCTCGCGTCCTATTTCCTGGGTGATAAAACTAAGCTTCCGTCCCACTTGTTCTTCTTTTTCCATGGTTTGTAAAAAATAGTCCAAATGAGCTGTCAAGCGTACCTTTTCCTCGGTGATATCTAACTTCTCCAGGTAAAAAATCATTTCTTGTTCAAAGCGGTTCTGATCCAGACTTATTTTCTCTTTTAATTCGTTCAGTTGATCCAAAATCCGTTCGCGTACTTTTTCTATCCGTTGCTTTTCATAGGGTTCAACGGCGGCCTGTAACCGTCGGATATTGTTTATTCTGGCTGTTACCTCCTTTTGCAGTACCTCACCTTCCTGTTCCCTAAAGTTGTTCAGGTTGTTTAATGCTTCTTTAAAAGTTTCAAAAACAATACCCCATTCTTTTTCGTCCAGCTCGGCCTGTTCTATTTTTACGGTGTCGGGCAGGGTCATAATTACCCGCAGCATATCACTGTTTTTACTTAAACCCAGTTTGTCACTAATGGGCTGTAACTGGCTGAAATAGTTTTCGACAATATGCGAGTTGATAGAAGCATTTTTTTCTGAGCCTAAATAATCAATGTAAAACCCAACATCTACCTTACCTCTTCCTAAATTACCTGCAAGCTCGTTGCGAAGTAGCATGTCTTTTTCACGATAAATATTGGGTAAGCGCAAGTTGAGGTCTAACTGTTTGCTATTGAGCGATTTTATTTCGATGCTAATTTTTTTATCCGAAAGCTCACAAGTAGCTTTTCCGAAACCTGTCATTGATTTAATCATAAGGTAAAACTGTTTTTTTTGAAGCCACAAAGTTAATCTTTTAACTCGGATTTAACGGATAAGCACACCGCTGTTTGTGAGTAGAATAATAGATTTTTCATATAGTGTTTAATAAAATACAAAAAAGAATGAACAAAAATAAGCATGTTGATGTTTAGCTTTTAAACTAATTTATTAAACAAACTTGACCACGTCAATTAAGAAGTGGCCAACAAACAAATTTTCAGACTATTATTTAAATTAAAAATCAGCACTAAAACAAAAAATTATGAAAGCACAAAAATTTAGTTTTTATTCCATCTTTGCGATGCTAATGTTTTTAGGGTTCTCACTAACTTCATGCGATGATGATGACGACAAGCCGAAACCTGTAGAAACCAATACGGTTGTAGATATTGCACTTAGCAGTCAGGACTTTTCTATATTGGTGGCGGCACTTACAAAAGCCGATTTGGTTTCTACCCTAAATGGAAATGGGCCATTTACTGTTTTTGCGCCAACCAATACTGCCTTTACCGATTTATTTGCTACTATGGAAGGTGTTTCCGGTATAGACGACCTTTCAGCGGAAGCCTTAACACCGATCTTACTTTCACACGTTGTGGCAGGGGATGTACGATCATCAGCGCTGACCAATGGAGCAGTACCAACCTTAAATACAGGTAAAAGTATTGTAGTAGATATAAGTAATGGTGTTGTTATAGACGGAGATGTAACAGTAACCGGTGCCGATAAAGTTGCAGATAATGGGGTTGTGCACATTGTTAACAAGGTGATCTCCCCGGAAAATTACGAAGAACCTAACACGGTTGTAGATATCGCGCTTGGAAATGATGATTTCTCCATTTTGGTAGAAGCGCTCACGAAAGCCGATTTGGTATCAACACTTAGTGGAACGGGTCCTTTTACGGTTTTTGCACCAAACAATGCCGCTTTTGAGACCTTATTTGCCACGATGGATGGTGTGTCCGGCATAGCTGATCTTTCAGCCGAAGCTTTAACGCCTATCTTGTTATCGCATGTTGTTAGCGGCAATGTTTTGGCAGCAGATTTGGCTAATGGAACCGTGCCTACATTAAATACAAACAAAAAACTATTTGTGGATATTAGCGCGGGTGTTGTAATTGATGGAGATGTAAACGTTACTGATGCCGACGTGCTTGGTGATAATGGGGTTATTCATATTGTTGATAAGGTGATATCTGCCCAAAATTATACCATTGTAGATATTGCAGTTCGGAATCCTGATTTCTCTATCTTAGTAGAGGCGCTGGCCAAAGTCGAATTGGTTAGTACATTGCAGGGCGAAGGTCCGTTTACGGTTTTTGCACCAACTAACACAGCTTTTGAAGCATTGTTTGCCGCCTTGGAAGGTGTATCGGGAATAGCAGATCTTTCCAAAGAAGCCTTAACACCTATATTGCTTTCTCATGTTGTTGCCGGTAATGTTATGTCAACGGACTTGTCAAGCGGTTCAGTGCCCACTTTAAATGATGGCAAAAGCATTCGTGTTGATGTTGGTGATGGTGTAAAAATTGATTATGGTATTACGGTTACAGCCGCCGATATAAGCGCAAGTAATGGTGTGGTTCATGTTATTGATAAGGTAATTTCAGCATCCAATGCAACCTCTGTTGTAGATATAGCAGCTGGAAATATGGAATTCTCCATACTGGTAGAAGCACTCACAAAAGCTGAGCTGGTTGAAACATTGCAGGGGGAAGGTCCTTTCACAGTATTTGCACCCAATAATGCAGCTTTTGAAGCATTATTTGCCACACTGGATGGCGTGACTGGAATAGCCGATCTGTCAAAAGAAACATTAACACCAATTTTACTCTCTCATGTTGTAGCTGGTAAGGTGATGTCCACAGATTTGACCAATGGTGAAGTTCAAACATTGAATACGGCCAAAAAAATAGCTGTGGATATAAGCCATGGTGTTGTAATAGATGGAGATGTGAATGTTATAACAGCAGACCTGGATGCAGATAATGGCGTTGTACATGTTGTTGGCAAAGTTATTATGCCATAAGCATATAACGGATAGAGTTTAATACTTATTAAAGGCCGTATCAGAGAGCGGAGAGTTTTCAGTAAATCAAACTGGCCATATGGCAGGTGGTTTTACTGTGGACGCTCTGCTCTTTTTATATACATGGCTCCATCGCTTGCTTTTGCCTAAAGTTATATTAAATTTGATGAACAAAAACAAGCAAGTAAGGGTTAAAGAATTGTAGTTTTGGCTTAAAGCTTTGTAGAAATACCTTGTTGAAGCTTTTGAATTCAAAAAAAAACAGGATCACCTTAAACGCAAACCGAACACAATTTAAATCATGGCAGTATATTCAATAAAAGATTTAGAAAAAATATCCGGAATCAAAGCCCATACCATACGTATTTGGGAACGAAGATATGCTGTTATTGAGCCAATGCGAACCGAAACCAATATCAGGCAATATACGGATGATGATTTAAAACGGATTCTTAATATATCTATTTTATATCAAAATGGGTTTAAGATATCTAAAATAGCGGGTCTCAATAACCACCAGCTCAAAGAAAAGGTGATAGATCTAAGCTTGGATCACAGCAATACCAATGTTCAGATAGAAGGTTTAGTAGTGAGTATGTTAGAGCTGAACGAGCATAAGTTCAATGGAATATTAACCAATTCCATTATAAAAATTGGTTTTGAAAACACTGTTGAAAAAATCCTGTTTCCATTTTTAGACAGAATAGGTATTTTGTGGCAGGCCGGAACCATTAACCCTGCACAGGAACATTTTATTAGTAACTTGATACGCCAAAAACTAATTGTTGCCATTGATAACGAGATGGCAACGGAGCATCGCAATAAACGGATTATATTTTTCTTGCCGGAAGGGGAGCTCCACGAAATTAGTTTGCTGTTTTATAGTCTTTTGGCTCGTAAAGAAGGTTTCGGTGTTATCTACCTTGGGATATCTGTACCATTTACCGATTTAGAAACCATACATCAAATACAAAAAGCCGATGCTTTTTTTACCGCACTCGTAAATCCTCCATCTAATACCGATGTGAAGGAAAAACTGGAGAGATACAAATCTACCTTTCCCGACACACCATTTATTCTTACAGGACTTCAGATAAAACATCACGCCGATGAAGTGCCTGATAACTTTTATCTGGTTAGCTGCTCACGCGATTTTAAACAAATCATAAAAAAATTGTAATATTTAAGTAGTTTTTCCCAGTCACCTATTATTTTTTGTGAGAATCGCAGGGAAAGATAAATATTGCTTTTCTGTGGCTTGTATTAAATAATTATTAGCCTATATTGCATGCAATATCAAATACAAATCATTAAAAAAGTGATTTATTTAAACATATATTGTAATGGATAATATTTTAATAGGTGAGGGCATGGGTAATATCCGTTTTGGAATGACTCGTGACGAAGTAAAAAAAATATGGGGTCAGCCCGATGAGATTGATACTTACAGCAGTAGCGATATGAAGGATGATAACACGGAAGCGTATCATTACGACGAGATGGAAGTTTCCGTTTCTTTTGATCAGCTCGACGGGTGGCACTTAAGTTCAATAGCCGTAAGCAGCCCTGAGGTTCGCCTGGAAGGGCTCCAGTTAATAGGCACCTCGAGCGAGGAACTGTTGCAAAAGGTAGCCAAACTTGATTTGGGTGAATATGAAAGGGAAGACGTTTCGTCGGTTGAAACACCGAACCATGAGCTGATATCTTTTTATGATGCAGATTTAAACTTCTGGCTCGAAAATGATCAGGTAACGGAAATACAGTTTGGGCCTATTGCCGACGACGAAGGATATGCCGAATAGGACAAAGTGGAATGCCAAAGGATAAGAATAAAAACGCCGTTTTGAATTTCAAAACGGCGTTTTTTTTGAATGTGAAGTGTTTGTACCGGGTAATCAGTTTATTTGGTAAATATTAGTATTTTAGTGAGGTGTTGTATTTAAAATAAAAAAACATCCCAAATTGCTTTAGTGTACTAAAATTGAAGCTGGCAGAGAATGATACGAAAAGATTATATTTTACGGATGATAGAGGAGATTGGCAAAATGATTGCCGCCATGCTTGCTTTGCTTAGTAAGGGAGATACAGAAGAGGCACAGAAGCTCTATATCCAGGGGCTAAAACGGGGTTTTGATATAAATGAAGATACCATGCTGGATATGGATATTAGGCAGCTGCGTGCTGTTTTAGAAAATAAATTTGGCGAAAGTTTTGAAGGGCTCGAAGTGCTGGCAGGCTTAATATCGGCCGGTGGCGATCTTCATCTTAAAAACCATGACCAAGAAAAAGCTAAAGAATGTTACCTTAAATCAATGCAGCTTTACAAGCTGGTGGACTTAGAATCGGCAACGTATTCGCTAGCACGCCAAGCCCAAATGGGTAAGGTTGAAGCGGTGCTTAGGCAATTGGACTAAGCACATAAAAAAATACCAATGTTCAATGTTGTTGAAAAGGTTGCATAACATGCTGTGCAGCATAACATGCAACTTCCATTTTTGGAAGGAGGCCGCCGGTTATCTGAATGATGATTGCTTGTATTTTACCTGACGAACATCGTTATTTATGAATAAAGACTTCCTGTAAAATATTATAAGCCTCCATTCAACGGTGCCCGTGCGATGGTCTGTACTGAAAAAGGAATGTGTATGAAATTACTAATACCTCTGATAATTTCTTGGTGTTCCTCTTTTAGTTTCAATTACCAACACACCATTTTTTGCGTCTTTGCCGTATAAATCCATCGCTTTTTCACCTTTTATTACGCGAATCGATTTTATGTTGTAATATGCCAAGGTGGTGAGTCCCAGTACTTTTTTCTTATCCACTATAAATAGGGGAGGGTTGTTATTTATGTAAAATGGTTTTAACTGTTGGCTTAGTTGCTTGTTTTCCTCCGACAGATAAAAATGTACGGGAATAGTTACTTGTGTGGCTACGTTGCGCCCGTCTAATTTGGCAGGTTTCCATTTTTCCATTGTACCTACCACCCTTAAGGCTTCTTCGTTGGTGCTTGGGGTAAGGCCTTCTTCTAGCCTAATGTCTTTGATATTACCACTGCTGCTTACCACAAATGACACCAGTACCTTGCCTTCAACAGCTTTGGCCAGTGCGTCTACAGGATATTGCAGGTTTTTGCTTAAATATTTTTGAACATGCCCTCTGTTTTTTGTGAAAACAGGCACCTGGTTTACCGTTTCGTATATTTTCTCCGCTTGTATTTCCTCTGATTGTGTATAAGCAGATAGCGATAAAATTGCAAAAATGATTGTAAATAGTAGAGTTTTCATGCTGTTAGTTTTTTATTTGGCAAAATATTTTAAACAAAATTTATGCCTTATGTCATTTTTTGCATAAAAAAAAGCCCCAAAGGGGCTAATTTATTCCAATATAGAGTAATACATTATTTGTTTTTATTTCTTTCCCGGTCAATTCGGGAGATGATGTCCCTGATATCTTTCATGGCATCTTTTCTTGTATTAGAAGATTGTTGCTTACCTAAACTACTATTACCTGCGGATAGGTTTGTATCTGACTTTGGAGCTGGATTATTTGAGGATCGAATCTCAAAATTTCCACCGGGATATACACGTGGCTCGTTAACAGGTTTTATTTCTTCGTACTTTGTAAAACCCAATTTATCCATCAGATGTCTAAAAAACTGCACCTCTGTATCCTCAATTTGTATTTTATAGTTTTTCATAATTTTTGCGGATTGAGTCGATTAAATACTAATCAAAAAGTATTTGTTTTAAATTTAACTATAAAATTGTTAGTTTGCAAGCGAAGGAATTGTAAAAATTAATCTACAATCAAATTAAAGTTATCCCCGTCTTTGTGTGCGGCAAATTTCTCTTTAAATAATTTTAGTTTATTAAAATCAAAAGTGCAATATCTTATAACATCTACTTGTTTATCTAAATTTAATAGGGATACACCTTTAAAGTCAATAACTTGCGATTCGCCTATGTAATTGATGTTGCCACCTGAGCCCACCCGGTTGAGGCCGCAAACATAGCATTGGTTTTCGATGGCTCTGGCTTTTAATAAGGTGTTCCAAACATGTTGTCGGGCAGCCGGCCAGTTGGCCATATAAATAGCCAAATCGTAATCGTTTCTGTTTCGGCTCCAAACAGGGAATCGCAAATCGTAACATATTTGCGGTAAAATACGAATACCTTTGTAATTGAATATTTGCCGCTCGCGACCCGGAGAATAATTTAGATGCTCATTTCCGGGACTAAAAAGATGCCTTTTGTTGTAATGGAGCACCTGTTGGTTGGGGAATACGAATAGTGCGCGGTTGTAAAATTTCCCTTTTTCTTTGATTGCTTGTGAACCCATGATAGCCATTCCTTTTTCTTTGGCTTTTTGCTTTAACCAGCTAAGGACTTCACCGTCCATACCTTGTGCAATTTTTGTGCTGTTCATCGAAAAGCCTGTAGCAAACATTTCGGGCAGAACTACTAAGTCAACATGGGGTTGAGTGTTATCAATCAAATCGCTCAGCTTGCTTAAATTACTTTTGGTATCTTCCCAAATGATGTCGTGTTGAACCAATGCGATATTAAAAGTCATAATAGATTCCTTCCGTTTTAATTATTTTTCAAGTATCAGCCCGGTCATTATCTGATCTATTTTTTCTCTTATCTGTTTTGTAGGCACTATATAATTATTGGTAAGGATGCAGAAGGCAGTTTTTTTTCCGGAAAGCGTGGTGAGATAACCACAGTAGCCCAGTACCCCTTCCATCGACCCGCTTTTTCCTATCAGTTTGCCTTTTATTGCCGGATTTTTAAAAGTGGTGCGCAAGGTGCCTGTCTCACCGCCTTTGGCGAGGGACTGGGCATAAAACGCAAAGTTTTTACTGTTTTGCTCCATCCAGATAAGCAGCTCTACCATCCCACTGGCCGAAATCAGGTTTTTGGGCGTAAGACCACTTCCGTCGCGTAAACGGAAATTATCTTCAAAAGATATTTTATTTAGCCAAAACTCCCGAACAACTTGGTTGCCATTATCCCATGATGGTGTTCCCTTGAATAGTTTACCCAATGTTAATAAAAGTTGGTCGGCGAAAAGGTTATGGCTTTGCTGATTAATGGTTTTGATTATCCCGGACAGTGGGGGTGATTGATGCGTAAATAGGGTGATTTGCTCCGTACTAGCAGCGTGCAAAGGCGGGTTGTGACTGATGTTTATCCCTCGATTGCGCAGAAAATCCTCCAGACCGTTTTTAAAGGCTTGTGCCGGATCGGGCAGAGCCGATTTAATCCTGAATTTATGGCGATGTGGCGGTATAGATCCTTCTATCCACCATTCAGGCAGGTTTTTTAGGCCATATACGTAGGCACTATCCTTGTTGTGCGATCCTGCCACGGCAAGGCAACGAACTGTATAAGGTGCAATATGCGGCTCTAAAGAAACAAGTGTAGCCGTACTGCCGATTTCTGCCGACCGCAATGTGAGCACGGCGGTATTGTCGCGCCAGTTAAAGCCTTGGGGCGAGGCACCATAATAATTGCCCATGTCTTCCCATAGTCTCGGGGCCGAATAATTTATCTTATCCGATTCAATAACAACTGTTCCGTCGATACTTTTTATGCCGGCCATATTAAGCGCATTGGCCAAGCTGTTGTAAATTATCTCGGGCTTGGTTTGCTCAAAATATTTCGAACCCAAGGTAGGGTCGCCACTTGATTTTATAAGCAAGTTACCTAACAACTTGCCTTTTTTAATCTTTCCTAAAGCATAAAACTTAGTAGAATAAGTGAATTCGGGTCCCAGCAATTCCAGCGCTGTTGCAGTAGTTATTATTTTGGTAAGCGAAGCGGGTGTTAAACGCAATTCCTCGTGCTGAGACAGTAGTATTTCGCCTGTTGATACTTCTGCTACTTTTAGGGTAACAATTGTACCTTTGTCTTCTGTTTGAAATTGGGCATAACAATTGGTTAGGATGAAGAAAAAAAGCAAGGTGGGCAACGATTTTTTCATTGTACTACGCCTCCTATTTGTTGTTTTAAATCCTTTATTTCCTTCCTTCTTTTGTTCATATAAAAGGAGTACGATATGATTCTCTTTTTGTCCACATTAACGGATTGACCTGATAGAAAACTTAAGGCCTCTGTTGCCTGATCGAGCCAATATTGTGCAGATTCATAATCGTCTAACATTTCCGATGCCAAGGCTAAATTATAGGCGGCACGTGCCTTGGTCTTTTTTTTGGAGTGATCAAAGGCATACTTCCAAAGTTTGATGGCTTCGCCCCATTGATTTTGGCGCACAAATTCTGTGGCTTGTAAAAAATGATAAGTGCCTGTGGCGTAATAGCCCCTGAGTTGGGCTTCCCATATGGGGGTTGAATGATTTGCAGCTTGTTCGCCTAAATAAATGGCCAGCTCTTCGAGTCCCCCTTTTATCGTAGGTAATTGGCGCGCTACCTGCTCTATGTTGCCGCCTATTGCATCCCACGATATAGTGTCCACCTGTGTTTCTTTATAGATTAGTTCCTTTGTAAGGTTGTTATATGCCCGCCATAAAATTACCCCCGAAGCATCCATGTAGCCATACAACCCCCCGTCGTAGCTTCGGTCTACTTGTATTTTTGTGTCATATATATATCTTTCAAGTGCGATAACGGCTTGTGCATTGTACTGTTCGCACAATGCATTGACCTGTTGCCAACTTAAAGCCCGGTTTACCAATCTATCATCACTTTTTAAGCGGTCGGGATGTAAGTAAACCGAATCGAAAAACATACGTACTTGCATCTCTTCTTTTAGCGTACCCAGATTACGGGTGGAAAAATCGTCGAACCAAATGGTATCTACCGAAAATTTACTTGTTGGTGTTTGTACTTTGTTCACATCTTTGCCTCGGAAGGGGATGGAATTATCTACCAATACCACGGATTTTATTTGGGGCTGAAAAGTATGTTTGGCCGGTTTTAAAACATCTATGTTCAATACCTCGTAGCTTGCACATGAGCCTAGTAGTGCTATTAAAAACAGTATAAGAAATCGCTTAATTAACATATGTTTAATTTTAAGATACTCAATCATAATGCAAAAACTATACCTAAAGGTTGCTAAAGGTGATAGCAGTGCCAAGCCTACATTTACACAATGTTAAATGGAGCCATACTTTAATAATAGCTTTACCAGATAACCGGAGTCAGTTACAAAGCTGTTTGGTTAATCCAAATTACGAATCAGGGTGGGTAGTTTGAACCTAACCCTACTTGCTCATTTCCAGTATCTGCGTAACAGCTGCATCATTGAGTCTGCAAAAATATCCGATAGGTCCAAACTGACATGCCTTTTTACCCATTTCGGTAAAATGCGTATCCGGAATATCTACCTCCGACAATTTTGATGGCATACCCAGTGAAACAAAAAAATCGCGGATGGCATCAATGGTTTTGTTGGCTGCGACCATGGGATTCTCATCTTCGATACCAAACACATGCTTACCCAGACGAACAAACTTAAAGGCATTTCGTTCGTTTAGCACAAATTTCATCCAATAAGGGAACAGTATGGCCAAGCCAACACCATGCGTCAAATCGTACATGGCGCTTAACTCGTGTTCTATCGTGTGGGTTGCCCAATCGCCAATTAATTTACCTGTACCGGTAAGCCCATTCAGTGCCAGGCTCGATGCCCACATCAGGTTGGCTCTGGCTTCGTAATTTCGGGGCTCTTGAATAGCAATAGGGCCATATTTAATACATGTTTTCAGTATAGCTTCTGCAATGCCGTCCTGGAGGTCGGTACCTGAATCGGGTGTAAAATAGTTCTCGAACAGATGGCTCATGATATCTGCCGTTCCGGCTGCCGTTTGCCACTTGTTGACGGTATAAGTATAAACCGGGTCTAAGATGGAAAATTGGGGGCGTAATAAGTCGCTTCCCATAGGTAGTTTTTCCTGTGTACGCTCGTTGGTAATAACGGCCGAACCGTTCATTTCGGATCCTGTGGCCGATAGGGTGAGTACAGCGCCCAATGGAAGGGCATCTGCAGGCGTGGCCTTTCGGGTGCAGAAATCCCACACGTCGCCATCGTAGGCAAATCCCGCCGCAATAGCTTTGCTGGCATCAATGATACTGCCTCCGCCAACAGCCAAAATCAAACCTATATTTTTATCTCTGCATATTTTAATGCCTTCTCGTACACTTGTCAGCCGGGGGTTGGGCTGTATGCCAGAAAGCTCCTCAATATGGATTTCCTTTTCGATAAGCTTGCTTTTAATCGTATCCAGCAAGCCGCTCTTTACAACAGATCCTTGTCCGTAGGTGATTAAAACCCGATTGCTGTGTCGCAGTACTTCGTTTGCCAATTCATTGATTTTATTTTTTCCAAAAAGGATTTTTGTACCGGCCTGAAAGTTGAAATTCTTCATGTTGTTATATGTTGATAATACTTTAAAAATAATTATTTGGCTTTAAAATTGTACATTGGTTTTATCCTCCCCACAATTTCAACGGTGTCTGTAATAGTCGATTTTATCTCGTCCAACGACTTGTATGCTTGTGGTGCTTCATCCAATGTTTCAGATGCTATCGATGTTGTATAAACACCTTTCATTGCTTTTGCAAAATCATCCAGTTCAATATTTTCCCTGGCTTTTCTTCGGCTCATTAAACGCCCGGCCCCATGTGGTGCCGAGTAATTCCAGTCTTTATTGCCCTTTCCTATACACAGTAAGGAGCCATCGCGCATGTTAATGGGGATGAGCAGCGTTTCTCCTTTTTCGGCACTAACGGCGCCTTTGCGTAATATCATGCGTTTAAAGTCGATGTAGTTGTGAATGGTCTCAAAGCGGTTTGCTTCGGACAGTCCCATTTCGGCAATGATTGTTTTGGCCATGGTTTGGCGATTGAGTGTGGCAAACTGCTGAACAATAGCCATGTCATTCATATAATCGGAGAAACCCTGCCCTTCGAGATACGCCAGGTCTTTATGTGGAACAGGACTTTTGCGTCTGCTTTTTTTAAGTTTTTTTATTTCTTTCGAAATTTCTTTTTCTCTGTTATCAGCCTTGCGCTTTTCTATCAGCTCGTCCACATCAGGGAGTCGTTCAATGGCCTGTGCTATGGCTTGGTTCTGATAATACTTACACACGTCGGCCCCCAGTTTCCGGCTGCCCGAGTGTATAATCAAAAACAACTCGTCCTTTGCAGATAGGCCTACTTCAATAAAGTGGTTTCCGCCCCCCAGTGTACCAATAGAAAGCATAGCCCGTTTGACATCCACTTTTGATGCGCAGCGTAAACTCGATAAATCAAAGTTGTTTATTGCTTTTTTGTGTACATTAAAACCACTGGGTACCTTAGCTTTGATAATCTCGTCGAGTTGAGCGAAATCCATTTTTTTGTCATTCAGCCTAATGGTGAGCATCCCGCAACCGATATCAACGCCCACCAAATTGGGCGTTACCTTATCCCTTATGGTCATTGTAGTTCCTACGGTACATCCCTTACCTGCGTGGGCATCGGGCATAATGCGTATTTTGGAACTCTGATATGCTTCAAAGTTTGCCAGCTTTTTTACCTGATCAAATGCTTCGCTCTCAAATGTGTGGGCAAAAATTAAGGTTTCAATACCTTTGTTGTTTACGATGGTGTTGGTCGGTTTCATAACATAAAAGTAGAAAATTTACAAATCAATAAGTATCGGCTTAGTAATAGGAATACCCCATCGTAAAGCATTTTTATGCTTACGAGGTTAGTGGATGATTTGCGGTTTTCTTATAACCTCCGGATATTCCCATTAGCAGCAACAAAGGTATTTGCTCCCAGCTTTTATTTTAAAAAAATATTAGTGCGGTAAGGTTTCGCTTGGAGCGAAATTTTGGATATCCAAGCGAAACGTACCGTTGATACTATTTTAACAAAGTCATTTCTTCCAACAGATAGTTGGCTCCGGCAAATTTATCAATCAAAAATAGCACATAGCGCATGTCGAGACTGATATTGCGGCATTGCTCCGGATTGAACATCATATCGCTCATCACGCCTTCCCAGGCACGGTCGAAGTTGATGCCCACCAGGTGGCCATGGGCATTCACCACCGGACTGCCCGAATTACCTCCGGTGGTATGGTTGGTGGCCACAAAACACACAGGTACGGTTCCGTTTGTTTCGTACATCCCAAAATGTTTTTGTGCATAGAGTTCCTTGAGCTTTTCGGGAACACGATAATCGTACACATCCGGATTGTCTTTTTCCATGATACCATCCAGCGTGGTGTAGTTTTTAAAGACCACCCCATCGCGCGGTTCGTAGCCTTTTACCTGGCCATAGGATACCCGTAAGGTAAAATTGGCGTCGGGATAAAACACGGCATCCGGCTGATAAGCCATTTGTGCAGCCATATATTTTTTATCGAGCTCCTTTATTTTTTGGCTCAACTCGGCATAGGGCTTTGCCACCTTGTTTTCAAGTACATCCCTAAAGCTACTGAACAAAATATAGGTGGGGTCTTTTTGCAGCTTCTTAATACTTTTAGCCGAAAAATTAGCGGCCAGTTCCATGCTTGCATTTTTATCGTCGAATATCGTTTTTGTAAATAGGGCATCTACATAACGGTTTATATCACCCTTATACTTTTTATCTATTAGCTGATAAATATCGGGATGGAACTCGGGGTTCACCCTTTCTTTATAAATACGCAAAACGGCAGTGCTAACTTCCTTATCGATGGGCTGATAGTAATCTTTAAAGAAATTATCGAGTTGTTTAGCCAACTCTTTTTTTAATCTATTGATTTGCTCAATGTTTACCGTATCCTTTTGGCAGGCCTCTTTCAAACGATTAAACCTCCCGGCCATCTGCACTGTTTCCATGCCGTTGCGTACCAATGCTTCCAGGATATAATTGTAGGCTAAGCGGTAGTCGTCATAGGAGTTATAAACCGCTTTGTAATCGTTTAGCAAGGAGGAGTATTCTGGAGCAATGTTATCCGCCCAGTTTTGAAATCCTTTTTCGTATTTTTCCTTTTTTTCGATGGCGTTTAACTTTTCCAGTCCGCTTATTTCGCCTTTCCAGCGTTTCCAACTGTTGGATATACGCGCTGCCTTGGAGGCATATTGTATTCTGACGGCAGGATCCTGGTTCTGGTATTTTTTTATTATTTGTAACTTTTGGGTACGCATGTCAATCAAGGCGGGGTTCACCTGTTGGGTAATCATCTTTAAATGAAACGATGGGGCATATTGTTCCGTGGAACCGGGATAGCCGAACACCATGGTGAAATCACCTTCTTCGACACCTTTTAGCGAAATAGGAAAATGCTTTAATGGTTTGTAGGGCACATTATCTTCCGAGTAGGCTGCGGGTTTATTGTCTTTGTCGGCATAAATCCTGAACAAGGAAAAATCACCCGTATGGCGGGGCCACATCCAGTTATCTGTATCGCCGCCAAATTTGCCTATGGCCGATGGTGGGGCACCTACCAGACGAACATCGTTGAATACTTCGTTTACGGATAAAAAATATTGGTTACCGCCAAAAAACGGTTTTACATTAGCGGTAAAATGCGTACCATCGGTGGCCTCTTTGATTATGGCATTTATATTTTTCCGGATACTGTCGGCCTTTCCCTCCATGTCGTCGCTCAGGCCCTCAAGCACCCTATCGGTCACATCTTCCATCCGTTTTAAAAAAGTAACCGACAGGCCTTCATTGGGCAGTTCCTGTGATGGATCCTGCGCCCAGAAACCATTGGTGAGGTAATCGTGTTCCACGGAACTGTGCTTTTGTATTTGGCCATACCCACAGTGGTGGTTGGTAATGAGGAGGCCATTGTCGGAGATGAGCTCGCCGGTACATCCACCGCCAAAAATAACGATAGCGTCTTTCATGCTGGCCTGGTTTACGCTGTAAATATCTTCGGCAGTAAGCTTAAAGCCCATTTGCTGCATTTCTTCGATATTGTATTTTTTGAGCAACATGGGAATCCACATCCCTTCTTTGGCATGTAGCGGCAAAATGATGATGGCCGATAAAATCAGTAAAGTGATCAGTTTTTTCATATGTGTATAAATTAGATGAAAAATTATAAGACTGGAGATAAGAGACTGCTAACACAATTTGTTCTGCCTAAGCAGAAAGGAATTGCTTTTGGCGTCGGACGATTTTTTTATAATCATTGGTCTGGCCGATTTATCAATTCTCCTGTATGTTTATACCATGTAATCATTGGTGCGTTGGTTTTTAGATCTACTTTCGAGCTGCGAGGTTTTACGCAAAGAACGTAAAGATACACGCAAAGAATACAAAAAAAAAGAAGTTTAAAGGAAATTCAATGTGTTGTGGGTTCAGGTTTTTTTGAGCATCCAAATAAATAAAATCAGGCACTACCTTCCGAAATATCGAAGGGTAATGCCTGAAAAATTCATTCCATGCCTGCCACCTGTTTAATTTTCAGGCAGGATGAATGGGTAAGCAGCGCCTAATTACTTGCTTGTACCATGCCAGTTACCGGGCTAATGGTAAAGCTGTACGTATAGTTTTTATCGGTCAACCTGTATTTCTCATGCGTCCATGCACCCCAGCTGTTGTCGCCGCCCACGCCCATTTGTTTGTGGTCGATATTTACCGAGGTAAGCTCGCGGGACTTCACGTCGGTGGTGTGCCTGTTTATCACCGGCACGCCTTCAACCTGGCGGCCATCGGTACGGTGCGGCGATTCAAAGTCCTCCATAATGTTGTGGTGGGCCGATACTTCCAATAGACGCTTGCCCGTGAATTTAAGGCCAAAGCCGTTTCCGTCGGTGATGCTCACCCAGCGCACATCGGTTTTATTGCCGTTTTCCTGCGGACGGATATATGGAAAGTACTGATCGGCCACCGGGCCTGAATACAAATCAACAAAGGCACTGGTTTTGCGGTCGATGTATGATTCGTGCGGACCGCGGCCCAGCCAGGTCATTTGGTCGTAGCTGCCCGGCATTACCAGGTTGGTGCCCATGCGCACAGGTTCGGGCGCATCTTTCCCGGTTATCTTCAGCTCATTGAATACCTGCACCTTTCCTGTTCTGTCAACGGTATAAACTACCTTTCCCGTTCCTATTTGGTCCCCTTTGTAGGCATACTCAAAATTATAGCTTACGTTTACGCTTTGGGGCGTAGATATGGTTTTGGCTGCGGTTACCTTTCTTTCCTGCCCTGCCTTGCGCCATGCCCGGGCCCGTTGGTCCAGTTTGTTGCCAAAATCATTGTCGATGGGCGCCCTCCAAAAATTGGGCGTGAGCCCTTGCTCGATCATTTCCCTGCCATCCGTAATAAAAGATATCAATGTACCTTTGTCGTTGTCAAACACTACTTTAAAAGCCGTATTGCCAATGCTCGTTTTTCCACCCTTTTCTTCAACGGTTAAATCCTCGGCCTTGGGGGCTACCTGGGCAAGTTGTTTGTAAACGGGCAGTTTAAACTGCTCTTTGGCCAGTTCCGTACCGGCATCCACCCGCCATTCTGCTTCTTTCAGTTTGGCATAGATATTTAAAAAGTACTCGGTATTGGGTTCCGGATCAAAGTTTACGTCCAGATTGAAGTTTTTATGCTGGTCCGGATTCAAGGATACGCCATTGATAGCACCTTCCTTCACTACTTTGCCGTTTCCTTTTACCTGGTAGGTAAAATCGAATTTATCGGTATTGATAAAAGCGTATTTATTTTGGATGTTTACAATACCCCTGTCCAGGTTAACGGGCTTGAACTTGATGTACTGGTACACTTTTTTCATTTCTAACAGGTGCGGCTTGATGCCCCTGTCGGGATTTACCAGTCCGTTGATGCAGAAGTTACCGTCGCTGGGCACCGTGTCGGGGCCGAAGTCGCCACCGTAGGCCCAAAACTCCTCACCGTTTTCGTTGGTGGTCAGCAGGCCTTGGTCCACCCAGTCCCAGATAAACCCGCCTTGCAGGTTTTTTTCCGACTCGATGGCGTCCCAGTAGTCCTTAAAGTTACCCAGGCTGTTGCCCATGGCGTGGGCATATTCACATTGTATGTAAGGTTTTTCGGCCACGTTTTTGGCATAGTTCAACATGCTGCCTATCCTCGCATACATGGGAACCATGAGGTCGGTATTGCGTCCGTTACCGGCCCTTTCGTATTGCACGGGGCGCGAGCTGTCCATTGCTTTGAGATAATCGTAGGTGGCATTAAAATTTACCCCGTCGCCGGCCTCGTTGCCCAGGGACCAGATAATAACGGACGGTTGATTTTTATCGCGTTGGTACATATTGCGGGTGCGATACAAATGCGCCTCTTTCCAATCGGGATCCTTGGCCAGGGATTCTTCGCCGTAGCCCATGCCGTGCGATTCGATATTGGCCTCGTCGATAACATAGAGGCCGTAACGGTTGCACAGCTCATACCAGCGTTCGGGCTGTGGATAATGGGCCGTGCGTACTGCATTCACGTTGTGGCTCTTCATCACCTCAATATCTTTTAGCATGGTAGCCTCATCCACCACATGCCCGTTCACATCGTGGTGCTCGTGCAGGTTTACACCTTTTAGGTACACGTATTGTCCGTTTACCAACAGGGTGGCGTCCTTAATTTCTATTTTTCGGAAACCTACATCCTGACGAACAACCTCCAGCACCTGGTCGTTTTCGTCCATCAGGGTGATGAGTAATTCGTATAAGTGGGGTGTTTCGGCAGTCCATTTTTTTACCTCGGTTACACTACATTCGCCTACCGCCTGTTGGCTGGTGCTGATGATCATGGTTTGTAATACCTGGCTGCCGTCCTTCAGTACGGCCTTCACTTTGGCCTGTCCGGGTGTAGCTACATCCACATCTACCTTAAACAAGCCGGTGTTGTAGTCGTCGCTCAGGGTAGCGTTTACCCTAAAATCTTTAATATGAACGGGGTTGCGGGCCATTAAAAACACATCGCGCGTGATGCCCGCCAAACGCCAAAAATCCTGATCTTCGAGATAGGAGGCATCGCTCCACTTAAATATTTCGACGGCCAGGGTGTTTTCGCCATCTTTCAAATAGGAGGTGATATTAAATTCCGACGGTGTTTTGCTGTCCTCGAAATAGCCCACCTGCTGCTCGTTAACCCAAACATACACGGCAGAACCGGCTGCTCCAAAATGAAGGATCACATCCTTGCCTGTCCAGTTTTCGGGGATGGTAAAGCTGCGTTTATAGGACCCCACGGGGTTATAATGAGCCTGGATGGTGGGCGGTGTTTTGGCGTGCGGATATTTTACATTGGTATAAATGGGGTATTCAAAACCCTCGCACTCCCAGTTGGCCGGTACTTTTATGGTTGTCCATTCGCGTGTGTCAAAATCGTCCATAAAAAAATAGAAGGGACGCTCTGAGGGGTTTTGGGCGATATGGAACCGCCATTCCCCGTTCAAAGACTTTATGAGCGACGAGCCCCAGATGTTATCGGCATCCACCTCTTGCGCATTGGCAAAGGGGATAAAATAGGCCCTGGGCGCCATCCGGTTAATTTCGCTTACCGCAGGGTTTTCCCAGTCGGCGGGGGATTTTTCCTCCCAGGGCACGTCCTCGTAGGAGTTGTAGTTGGTGCAAGACATAAAGACCAACAGGAGCAAGGCCATGCCGTAATTTTTGATTTGACGCATTTGACTGTTCATTTTATTTTTATTTAGATAACTAATGTGATGAAATAATGCTAATTAAGGCTGTACACCTGAAATATTTGGTATAATTTTTATTCCGCTCTTTTTCATAAGTTCACTAGCGTTAAAATCAGTGCAAATACCGGGATTGAGTTCGTAGTTGAAAATCATTGAATTATCCTTAATATTACTGTTAAAGCTATAATTTACAACCCATTTTTTATGCTCCATTAATTTGGCAAGTTCAATATCGTGTGTTGCAATAATTCCTGACGTAGGGAGCTCATTAAATTGATTAATCAAGGAAAAGCTTCCTTTATGTCTATCTTTTGAGTTGGTACCTTTAAACATCTCATCCAACAGAAAAAATACATTGCAATTATTACCTATCAATGTCAGCATTTTTTCTATTCTATCCAATTCTGCGTAAAAGGACGAAACTCCCTCCTTCAAATTATCCTGGGTTCGCATACTTGTAAATACTTTCAGGTTCGAAACCTGCCCTAATTGAGCACAGCAAGGCGCACCGGCCAGTGCCAATACTAGGTTTACGCCAACGGTTCTTAATAAAGTACTTTTCCCTCCCATGTTAGAACCTGTTATCATAACAACTTTACCCTGTCCTTCGGAGTGAAAATCATTACCAACACGTTTGTCAGCATCTATTAAGGGATGTCCTAACAACTCAAAATGTACGTAGTTGTTTTTTTCTGTTATCTCCGGGAAAGTATATGATGGGTTTGAATAGCAAAAACCTGCAAAACTATTTATTACTTCAAACTCACTAACTGCTTCGGCCCAAGATTTTAAATATGTTTTATTTTTCGATTTCCATTTTTCTGTCCCAATAACCAAGTAAATATCTATTAGTAGAAAACTGTTAAAGAGTGAATAAAAGGGATTTCCTTTGATCGGAATCTTTATCTTATTTACACCTCTTTGCTGAGAGAAGTCTAATAATTTGCAAAGCTTTTTAATTTCTCTGGATGCTGAGTAGGTATCATTGGATACCAGTGATTTTAATTGTGCTAATTTCTCCGACTTGAAACTCGCGCATTCTATTTTTTGGATAAGCGATTGATAAGCTCTAAAAGTGTTAATATGCTCTTGTGAGGTTTCAACGATATCCTCCGCCAGTGGTTTTGCTTTTCTTAAGAATATGTAGTTGAAAAGTAAAACAGTGATAACGGAAAGTAAATAAATTGGCCAGTAGGATGAGCTTATATTAATCGTGTAAAAATATAAACTAAGCAAAGTCAGAACCGAAAGGATTATTGCAAGCGCTATATATGATTTTTGATGTTTTAATAAAACCACAGGTTTTTCTACCCAATCCAACAATTTATAATAGTCACTTTTTTTATTTTTAAAGTGCATGCCCAAAGCCTGAAAATCCTGCCTCCAATCCAATTTTTCAGATATTTCTTTTATGGCTTTTTGTCTGTTTAGTATTACATTATTTGATGCAGGCTCCATTAGCCATTCCGATAAACGTATCCTGCCCGACTCCGTGGTTGTTCTGTTAATCAATTGAAAAATGGAATGCTGCCCGAAAATATCTAAATCAGCGGTGTAGGGATGATTATGATTTATAAATTGATGGCCTGTATCAAAGTCGTCCAGCTCACATTTTTCTCTGAGGATTTCGGATTCATTTATTCTATTCAGGAAGGATGCATGTTTTCTTAAGTAAGCTATTTTGTTATACTGTTTTATAGCAAAAGCGAAACTTATTATTAGAATAGGGAGAACAATAAACGCGGGCGTAATTAAATGGACACTAAACAAAGTGATAATAATACTACTTGAAATTACAAAAATAAGTAGTCTAAGTAAAGATAATCTATTCAATACCTTTTTTAAGCGTAATGTAAGAGCATTGTACTTGTCGATATTTTTCTGATAGATGATCATTATTTTTTTATTTACCTAAAATACGATAGCCAATCTTCACTTTGGCATTTAACTACGATTCGTGAAGGTTTCAACTTCCGCTAAAACTTCATCAATTCCATGTATAATTTTTGCAGCGGTAGCCCTACCACGTTAAAATAGGAGCCTTCAATTTTTTCGATGCCCGTCATGCCTATCCACTCCTGAATGCCATAAGCGCCTGCTTTATCGTAGGGCTCAAAATTATCTACATAATATTCTATCTCTGTAATGGGTAGCGTTTTAAAAAATACCTGGGTAGCCACTGCGAAGGATTTTTGTTTGTTACTGCTCGTCAGGCTTACGCCCGTAATTACCTCGTGTAATTTTCCGGATAGTTTTTTGAGCATGTTAATGGCATCATTTCTATCTGTAGGCTTCCCGAGCACTTCATTGCCCAGGCAAACGATTGTATCGGAAGTAATGACCAATTTGTTGGTGTTGCGCACTTCTTTTTGAAAGGGCGATGCTTTTAATTGGGAGAGGTATATTGCTATTTCTTTGTTTTTTAGGCCTTTGGGGTATATCTCCTCAACACTCTTGCAGTCCAAGCTAAAATCCAAACCCAGCTGCTTTAAGAGCTCGGCACGCCGGGGTGATTGGGAGGCTAATATGATTTGGTAATGTTTTAAATGGTTTTGAAGCATGCGGTTTATATTCGGCAAGTTAAAACTATTGGTTGAATGCGAATTAGTTTAAAATCAGAATAACTGTCTCGCTACCAGGATGAATAATATGCCTGCCAGCATAATAAGCTTATACCACGTACTTAAGCGGTGATAGGCTTTAGGGGTATCCGATTTAAACAGCAGGTACGTAGACCATAAAAAGGGCAGGGTAATCAGGCATAGGATGTACCACAGCGTAACGGAAGAGTTGTTTAGTATATCAATATAAAAATAAAGCCCCCAGATCGACGATAGGGTGCCACATGTAAGTATGAGAACGAATATTTTGGCATATTTAATTCCTATTTCAATGGGCAGGGTACGGCAGCCTCCTTTTTCGTCGCCGTACAAATCTTCCATATCTTTTACCACTTCCCGGATTAGCGTTGTTACAAAGGCAAAAAAAGCAAAACCCAGCGTCCAGAACCAAGCCGTAGAGCAAGCTTCGGAGTTAATAACAGCACTTCCGTGAACGCGTTCCAACATGGCAAACTCTAAGGAAACCACCACTATGGTCACCAAAGCCGTTAAACCGGAAACTACCAAGTTGCCAATAAAACCTTGTTTTTTAAAGGTGGTGGAGTAGTACCATAGAATTAAGGGTATGGCTAAAAATAACAGTGCCCAGGTTTCTTTGCGTGCTACATACGAGAGGAACAGACCTGTAAATACGCCTACAAAGGTGAGGATGACATGTAAAAACATGGCCTCACGCCTTTTTAATCCATTGTCGATAACCATTTTTTGCGGACGGTTCAGGCGGTCGATTTTAATGTCGAAGTAATCATTAATTACATATCCCGATGCCGCCAGACAGGCAGTAGCCAATACCAACAACCCAAACCGGAAATGGGACAACACCGGATCGTAGCCATAATAATTTAAAATAGGAAGGATGAGTCCATACCTAATTAAACTTTGCAGCAGGGCAATGATAATTAGATTAGGTAAACGTACTAATCGTAATAATGATATCATGTTTTTTGGTGTTTGATTGTTGATATAGCACAAATTATCAAGAGTAAGTTTTTACCTGGTAACTGATACCTGATAACTGTTCACTGATAACTGTTCACTGATAACTGTTCACTGATAACTGTTCACCAGCGATGATCAAAGCCCCACTTACCATGTGCCCGGAGAACCTGTTCAATGACATCGCGTGCACAACCCTCGCCGCCGTTTTTATGACTGATGTATTTGCAGAGCGACTTGATTTCTTCAACGGCATCTGCCGGACAAACCGGAGCTCCAACAATATCCATAACCGGATAATCAGGTAGGTCGTCGCCCATATACATCACCTCTTCGGGTTTCAGATTTCGTTTTTTTAACCATTTGTTCAATGGGGGTATTTTTTCCGAAGCACTCATGTATATATCTTCAATGCCCAGTTGATGGTAACGTTTTTTTACTGCTTCGGTATTCCCGCCGGTGATAATGGCTATAGGATAGCCTAGTTTAATGGCCAGTTGCAAGGCATAGCCGTCCTTTATGTTAATGGTGCGTAAAGGGATTCCTTCGGCATCCATGGTTATAATCTGGGCAGACAAAACCCCATCTACGTCAAAGGCAAAAGCTTTCACCTTCATTAGGTCTTCTTTAAAATTACTCATGTATTATGTAGTTTGTTGCGAATTTACAAAATACAACGATAAAACCATTGCTTACCTATTAAAGGAGCGTAAATTATTAAGTGTAAATAAAGGGCTCGTACCAAAACCATTTTTTCAGACCCATTTTAATGCCGTAATTTAATCAGGGTTTTATTACCTTAAGCCATATAGTAAATTCTCTGCCTGTTTTTAACGGGGAGTTAACCATTTAATAATTGATTTATGAAACGAGCCAGTTTGTATCCGGCCAGGGAGAGAGCCATTAATGTGGGCATAATAAAGGGGTTGATGTATGCCGATAGCCAGGCAAGCTACGATATGGCGCTGAATAATTTTATTGAAAATATCCACCCCTCCCTATTTGCCGAGATGGACTGGATGGAAATAAGCGTTCCCCCCGAACGAAAGGAAAATGCCAGGGTTATGAACGATGCTTTGTTTTTAAATAACCTGGAACATGTATTAAAACTTCGTGGCTTGGAGTTTGAGATGAACGATGACGAACTGTTTGATGAGATAAGGGAAAATAAGGATTTTTACAGGTATATTCTGGAAGTTGAGCCCAGAATATCAAAAGCATTCAATGAGCATACTTATCAGGCCATTGTAAATTCTTATAATCAAAGCAACAAAAAAAAGGGATTTATAACATACCCACCCAAAACCAATATTCCGAATCGGAGGCCGAAGATTTGTATGGTGAGATGATAGGTGAATTGCGTGAGCGCTATAAAAAACGGATATCGTCTCAAGAGGCCGAAGCATTTGACCGAGCCGGCGAGGAGATAAGTTATAATATGACACATTTTATTACTGCTGTTCAAATGGGTACCGTCAACAAGGTGTGGCATACTTTTTTACGGGTGCGGCTCGCAGATGGATCGTCTGTGTTACTGGATCAAACAAGTAATACCCTTATTGATTTATTAAACCCGGCAGAAGTTACCCGAATGTGGGATTTGATTCCGGAAGAGCCGGTAAGGGAAAATATAATTCTTTACAGCAATAGTAACAAGCAAGCTTTTAACGATGCAAAAGAAGCGTATAATCAGAAAGATTACCAGAAGGCAGAAAAGCTATTCGCGCATTTAAATGAAAGTGATCCCGATGATAAAGTAATAGGCAGGTACCTATCAAGTGTTTACCTTTATCAAGGCAAAAAAGAAATGGCGCAGGCCATATTAAAAAACAATTAAGGATGGAAAGTGTTCTGGATTTTTTGAACAGTAAAACCGGTGTTATGGCTGCTTTAGCGGCACTTATTACACTTATAGGTGGTGTAGTAGGTATATTGCGGCCCTGGGTGAAAAGTAATAAGGGTAAGAAGGCCCTTATACCCAGGCTTGAGTTTGCCGGAATGAAAACTAATCAACCCCCACCCTGGAGCAATGCCGGGGAAATAAAATTTAACCTTGTTAATGCGAGTGGCGGAAAGGCCGTGATGACCCAAATGTGGCTCAAGGTACAAGGTAATGGTCCATGCGAAAAACAAAAACAAGTTGAAACAGCCGCCCCCATACCCCAATATACGTACAAGGTTGTACTTAAGCCCCATGAAAAGAATTACGATGTAAGAGCTAAGAAATTTGGCCCAAAGCCTCAGCCGCATGCTTTTGAAAAGGATGAGGTAGAGGCTTATGTGATCGAATTAACATCTTCGGAGCCACAATGGTACAGCTTTGTTATAGAGGTGGAATGGTATATTACCTCTAAACCACAGCAAATAAATATTGTACAATCGGAAGAGCTGTGGATGGAGTTTTTGCCCGATACGGTATAAAATAATCAGTGGTTATCACACTCCGCTAGCTCCATAGTTAGGCAGTACCCGTGCGCTGGGGTCATTCACGTTGCAGTTTTCCCATTCCTTGTTAGGCATCCAAAAGTTTTTGATAAGACCTGATCTTCCGGGGAAGTGCATCTCAAAAATATCGCGGTACATCAGTGATTCTTTGGAGAAGGGAGTGCCGTGGGGATATTTTTCTGCGGCATTAGCAAGGTCGGGATAGCTGTACATTTCTTCGGCACAGGCTTTTAAGTGATCCACGCAACTGTGCCCAACGGCATCCGAAAAAGCCGCTTTTTGCCGATATAGGATTTCCTGCGGTAAATAATCATCTTCAAAAGCTTTACGTAACAGGTATTTTCCTATGCCGGTATTGTTCATTTTAATTTCGGGTGCTATGCGCATTACGTAATCCACAAAGTCGAGGTCGCCAAAAGGTACGCGGGCTTCCAGACCACATGACGATATGCATCGGTCGGCACGCAGTACATCGTATTGATGGATTTCGTTCAGACGTTTTTCGGCTTCCTTCTGAAAAGCAGCTGGACTGGGGGCGAAGTCGGTATATTTGTAACCGAAAATTTCATCTGCAATTTCGCCCGTCATTAATACTTTTACGTCGGTGTTTTCGCTGATGTATTTACAAATAAGATACATGCCCACGGAAGCCCTGATGGTTGTTATGTCCCAGGTTTCGATGTTATATATTAAAGTACTGAGGTTATCAAAAATATCTTGTTTTGTAAACAGTACTTCGGTATGATCGGCCCCCAAATAATCGGCTACGATGCGTGCATATTTAGTATCTATGGGGTCATCTTCTATGCCTATGGCAAATGTTTTAATAGGGCACTTCAGCATTTTGGCAGCTACTGCGCATACTAAGCTAGAATCCAGCCCACCGCTGCAAAGGAAACCAACCGGAACGTCGGCATGAAGTCGTTTTTCAATCCCCCGTGTCAATTTTTCGTTGATGTTACGGAATATTTCGTTCAGCTTGTGGTGGGCAAAGGTTTCTACTTTTGAGATATCACGGTAGCAAATAAACTCTTCGCCATCGTAATAATGTCCGGGAGGAAATGGTTTTATCTCCTGACAGAACGAATGTAATGTTTTCATTTCGCTGGAAAATAGGATATCCCCTGTGGCTGAATAACCGTAAAACAATGGTCGGATACCAATAGGATCGCGGGCTGCAAAGTATTTGTTTTCTGCTGAATCGTAAATTACAAATACAAATTCAGCATCCAACGCACACACGGTCTCCTTAATCCCTTTATCTAAAAATAAGGGGATAATTACTTCACAATCACTGGTCGACATAAAATGATAGTGATCTTCGTACTTTTTACGCAGTTGGGGAGAGTTGTATACTTCACCATTACACACCAAATGGATGTTTTGGTATTCAAGAGGCTGGTTTCCATTGTTCGACACATCCATTATGCTTAAACGATGAAATCCCATCCAGCCTTGTTTTCCAAAGTCTCTGAACACTGAATTATCCGGTCCTCTGTATTTGATTCTGTTGAACTCACTGGCAAACAAAATTTTGTCCATCTTATCGCTTCCGGTATAAACTGCAAATCCGCACATAGGCTTCTTGTTTGAATTAGAATAGTTATTAATTGTGTTTCTTTAGTTTTGATATGTAACAAATATCGGGATAAAGATATGGAAATATAATAAAAATGCAATAAAAAAAGATAAATAGTAATAATAATGCGGTATTTGCTATCTGTTTGATACTTTAAGGATGGGTTTATTTATAGGTAAGTAGATTTTTTTCAAAGCTTCAGCAACAGTCTGGGTAGCCGATTTTTTGGACTAATATTGATTTGATTGGAGGGATGTTGTGCTTGCAAACGCCTACTCGGCAGAGTATGCATCATAGTTTTGTATTTGGTATTCAGAAAGAATACACTTCATTTGTTTGTAATTGATTTTTTTTGTTTTTTTGCATGTCACTAAATGTGATTTGATTAACCATTCTAAAAAACAAATGCCTATTGCAAATATTTACGCTTAATTAAAAATTACTTAAGCATGAAGAGCATTCAAAAAATGCCCGATAACAGCTTGGTTCAAGCTTTTATATCAGGCGATGAGAAATGTTTGCAAGTTCTCATAGACAGGCATAAGAATAAAATTTACTCCTACATACTAATGCTGGTAAAACAGCAGGAACTGGCCGAAGACATATTTCAGGATACTTTTATTAAGGTGATTCAAAATCTGAAAAGAGGTAAATACGTCGATAACGGAAGGTTTCCGTCGTGGGTGATGCGTATTGCCCATAATTTGGTCATCGATTTTTACCGCAAGCAAAAGCATATGAAGGTGGTGTCCAACGACGACAACGAATACGATTTGCTTAACTCTACAAAATATGCCGATGCTACGGTAGAGGATAAAATGGTGTACACGCAAATTTTAAACGACGTAAGCGAACTGCTGGAGCTACTGCCCGACAATCAAAAGGAAGTAGTCAGGCTCAGACATTTTATGGGGCTTAGCTTTAAAGAGATTGCCGAAGAAACCGGAGTGAGCATAAATACAGCCCTTGGCAGGATGCGATATGCGCTAATAAATATGCGCACAATGGTTGAAGAGAAAAATATTTCGCTAACAATTTAATTTTTTTGCAATAATTGAAAATATTCGGCGTTTTTTAACTGTGTGTTAAAGATTAGATACCGATATTTAAATGTAATGTTTTGATCGTTTTTGCATTGATGGTCAATGGGCATTTGTATCGAAAACTACAGTTGTTTAAATTGTACATAGTGAAAAAAACGCCTATGAATTCAAATGTTACCCAGGATTTAGCCAAGCTGGAAGAATACAGTTTGGCTTTAATTGATTTTTTCGAGAAATTACCCGACAGTTTTTTCGATGATGAAAATCTCAATCCACCGCAACACATAATCGACCTTGTACTCGGTTATTCAAAAAATCATGTTTCGCCTTTGCAAAATAATTCCAAATTGTACAGGTTTGGTATGAATTGAATTAATACTACGAGGGGTTTTTAATTTTAGTCGTAAAAATTCTTCTCGTAGGCGGTAAATTCCCGGCCTCTGAATAGCTTACGTTTTATTGTGGCCGAGATGAATCCCAAGCCATAGCCAACTATTTGTACCATGGCGGCCAGGCTTGATGCCATGCCCACCTTTACACTTTTACTTTGTATAGAGGCATCTACAATAAATATTATCCACGGAAAAAGTGCCAAAAGGTAAAAAGATGGAAAGTAGATGCCTGCCAATATGGTAATGATGTATCCAATGGTAAACAGAGCCGGCAAGGCATGAACCATTTTTAGCGATCCGGGATGGCGATAGTTTAAATTAATGCGAGCAATACCGGAGTTATATACCTGTTTAAAAAACGATTTGAAATTGTTGCGGCGTTTGTGATAAACGCCGGCCTCTATAATCAGTTTGGTGGTATAGCCGGCCTCAAGTATGCGCATGCTAAAATCCAGATCTTCGCCAAAACGGAGTTTTGCAAATCCTTTCAGTTCCTGAAATACTTCCTTTTTTATGCCCATGTTAAAACTGCGGGGATAAAATTTATCCAGTTTCTTTTTTCCGCCTCTTATACCGCCTGTGGTCAGGGTAGCCGTCATGGAATAGCTGATGGCCTTTTGAATGGTGTTAAACGATGGGTGGGCCATATCGGGTCCGCCGAAACAATCTACATTGTCCAGTTTTTCATCTACCCTGTTAAAATACTCCGCCGGAATCAGACAATCGGAATCAAAAAACAAAAAATAGTCGCCTTGAGCTAATCCTGCACCGGTGTTGCGCGCAGGTCCGGGGCCGGTGTTGTTCTGGTATTCGTATCGCAGATTCAGCTTATTTTTATAATGTGCACAAATATCTTTAGAGCTGCGTTGCGATCCGTCCTCCACAACAATAACTTCAAAATCTTTATAGTTTACGAGTGTTAGGCTGTGCAGTAGTTCGTCTAGTTCGTGCGGACGGTTATACACCGGTATAATTACAGAATACTTGGGCATAGATATCGTTTTGCGTGTTTAGGCACAAATGTAGCTTAACCAAAGATAATTGCAACCACAGTTCGTAGGTTTTAGCTGGTGAATCCGGATAAATATATAAAATGTAGAATAAAAACGTAAAAAGGCCGGGCATGATGGAGGCAAATCCCGGTCATATTGCTGCCAATGCATTTTCTATTCCGTTTTTTTCTTTTTTTACAGACTTATAATTTATTAGTTTTACCTTTCATACCAAAAAATACACAATGAAGATAATATCATGGAACGTGAACGGTTTGAGAGCCGTTGCCAAGAAAGATTTTTTTAGCGATTTGGCTAAGATGAATCCGGATATATTATGCCTGCAAGAAACCAAAGCACAAGACGATCAGGTGGCCGAAGCCCTGGCCAATGTGGATGCTTATCATATTTACTCCAACTCGGCAGAAAAAAAAGGATATTCGGGAACAGCCGTACTTTCAAAAACGGTTCCTTTGAAGGTTACCAGAGATATAGGCATGCCGGAACACGATACAGAAGGACGGGTGCTGTGTTTGGAGTATGAGGATTTTTATTTGGTAAATGTTTATGTGCCCAATTCAGGTAGTGCGTTAAAACGTTTGGATTACCGTCAAACATGGGATAAGGATTTTTACAACTACCTGAAAAATTTAGAAAAACATAAGCCGGTGATTGCTTGTGGCGATTTTAATGTGGCGCACAAGGCCATTGATTTGGCTCGTCCAAAGGCCAATTACAATAAGTCAGCCGGTTTTATGCAAGAGGAGATAGACGGTATGGATAGATATACTGAGGGAGGGTTTATTGATACCTTCCGTCACTTCTATCCAAACCAAACCGACACCTATTCGTGGTGGAGCTACAGGGCTGGTGCCAGAGGCAAGAATGTAGGCTGGAGAATAGATTATTTTCTTGCGAGTGAATCTTTCCTTCCCTCAATTAAAAATGCTTTTATTATGAATGAGGTATTAGGATCGGATCATTGTCCGGTGGGGATTGCCTTGAAATAGATTTTTTAACGGGAGTATTGCCTCGGGTAACACTCTCGTTTTTTTAGTATCAAATCCATCTAGAATTTAAATGATAACTTCTGCTTAGGATAAGCCTGTAGCCTCATTGCGGCATTTAAGTGCTGAATTGTGAGTTAGCCTGAAAAAATAGACTGACATGTATTGAAATACTAGCAAAATAGACCTATATTACGAATGTACAACTGAATGTTATAACTAAAAAGTAGCTTTATGTCTGAATTCGTAAAATCAAAAGCGGCCATCGCTTGGGGGCCCAACCAACCACTTTCCATTGAAGAGGTTGATGTTATGATGCCTAAAAAAGGAGAAGTGATGGTAAAAATTATCGCCACCGGTGTTTGCCACACAGATGCCTTTACATTATCTGGTGAAGATCCTGAAGGTATTTTTCCGGCTATTTTAGGCCACGAAGGTGGAGGCATTGTACATGCCATTGGCGAGGGCGTAAGCAGCGTTGCCGTGGGCGATCATGTTATTCCTTTATACACTCCGGAATGTGGGGAGTGCAAATTTTGTACATCGGGTAAAACAAATCTTTGCCAAAAAATTCGCGAAACGCAAGGTAAAGGCTTAATGCCCGATGGCACCACACGCTTTTTTAAAGACGGCCAGCCCATTTATCACTACATGGGTACATCCACATTCTCTGAATATACGGTAATGCCCGAAATATCACTTGCTAAAATAAATAAGGAGGCTCCACTCGAAGAGGTATGCCTCTTAGGTTGTGGTGTAACAACCGGTATGGGTGCAGTTTTGAATACGGCTAAAGTAAAAGCCGGCGATACCGTTGCTATTTTTGGCTTGGGTGGTATTGGATTATCAGCTATTATTGGTGCAAAAATGGCAGGAGCGAGCCGTATTATTGGTATCGATATCAATAATAGTAAATACGATTTAGCCACCAAACTGGGTGCAACAGATTTAGTTAACCCTAAAGATTTTGACAAACCAATTCAAGATGTGATTGTAGAAATGACCGATGGCGGCGTTGACTTTTCATTCGAATGTATCGGTAATGTGGATGTGATGCGCTCGGCATTGGAGTGCTGCCATAAAGGATGGGGCGAGTCGGTAATTATAGGCGTGGCCGGAGCAGGTCAGGAAATCTCTACCCGTCCGTTCCAACTGGTAACAGGCCGAGTATGGCGGGGTAGTGCATTTGGTGGCGTGAAAGGCCGTTCGGAGTTACCTGAAATTGTAGAGCGTTACATGGCTGGTGAATTTGCACTGGACGACTTTATAACCCATACCATGGGCCTTGAAGACATTAATGATGCATTTGATTTAATGCACCAGGGTAAAAGCATTCGCACAGTAATCCATTACTAAAGCAGATAATTAATAATAATTTAAATTTATAAGCCGCAATTCTTACTTTAATCTTGTGGCACTATACATATAGTTATGTTAGAAAATATTTCAAGTGTAAAAGTATCCGATGGTTGGCATAAGCAATATAACCATAACGCTACAAGCACAAACTGCAGCATGCGTTTTGCCATATTTTTACCTCCTGGTGCTAGCGAGAGCAATAAAGTGCCCGTGCTATATTGGCTTTCGGGCTTAACCTGTACGGATGAAAACTTTATGCAAAAAGCAGGTGCCTTCAAAAAAGCCGCTGAATTGGGTATGGCCATTGTGGCACCCGACACCAGCCCCAGAGGCGAAAATGTACCCGATGAAGACAGCTACGACTTTGGCCAGGGTGCGGGATTTTATGTAAACGCTACACAAGCACCGTATGCTACACATTACCACATGTACGATTATGTGGTAAATGAATTGCCCCGGCTTATTGAAAAGCACTTCCCTGTTACCGGCACAAAAGCCATTAGTGGGCACTCAATGGGTGGGCACGGTGCCTTAATGATTGCGCTTAAAAACCCGCAAAGTTATGTCAGCGCATCAGCGTTCAGCCCTATCGTAAATCCTGTAAATAGCCCATGGGGTGTGAAAGCCTTTACGGGTTATTTGGGTAATGATAAGGCCGTGTGGGCTCAATACGATTCATGCGAATTGATGCGTCAAGCCAAGCAAAGCGATTATTTACCTATGCTGGCAAGTCAAGGCGATGCCGACAATTTTTTAGAGGAACAATTAAAACCAGAGAAATTAATAAACGTTGCCAAAGAAAAAAACTATCCGCTAAGCTTTGAAATGCAAGCTGGTTACGATCATAGCTACTTTTTTATCAGCACCTTTATCGATCAGCATTTATCATTTCATCATAAGTATCTGCAGGGTGAATAAGCGAATCGCTGTCTTGGTGAGGATATTGTCGATTAGGGCTTCATAGACATAAATTCATACACCGCTTGCAACAAATCCACCCCCTTTTTTGCACCTCCGCTAAAGCTATACGACGGCAAGCAGAAGGGTGGGGTGGATAATATAGGTGCTTACGCTAGGGTTTGCGCAGAGCTGATTTTTCTGATGGCTACAGCTCTTGGCTAAGGACACTGCGCCTGCAGAAAGCTTTCTTTAGAGTGTAGTCATGTGCTTGCGCCAGGGACTTCAGCCCAGGAGCATGACGCATGATTCAGCCACCGCGTGCGGTGTTAAATTAAAAAACGGGTTGGTTATATACCATACCAACAAAAGTCATATTTGATGGATAAACCGTGAATCACTTTATTTGTTTGTTTAAACAAATATTCCAGTAGAGATTAAACTAACAGCGCTGGTATACGTTCTCAATCTAAACTTTTATCTCTTCACAACTTCCTCAACAGTCTTTTTGCCCGGGCTTTAAATGCTATCGTGTTGTTGTTGGTTTGTTCCTCTATAATCAGCTTTAATTCAGCACGGAGCTCAGGGTAGGTCTGCGAAATGTTGAATAACAATTGCATGGCGTGTACTTTTACTGCTACTGCTACCGATTCATGTTGTAACAAATCAAAACAAGTATTCACAAAGTTACCATCAACTTTTTCTGTGATGTCGTAAAACGATAGCAGCTTACCCAAAATACGTCTTGTACTGTCGTTATCGCTCAACATAAAAAGGTTTATCATCTTATTTACATAGGTGTTTATTAGGTTCGGATTATCTTGATAAATATGATCGAGTACCCAGGCCGCTTTCCATGCTTTTTTATGCTTGGGATCTTCCATCAATGCAAAAATTAATTCTATCAAAGGCTTATTTTTGGCTATGTGCCCGGCCAAAAACAGCGCCTGCTGCTTAGAGTTGCAGCTCTCAATCTTTTGAAACAGTTCTTCTTCGTTCATATCATAAAAATATTCCACCTCGCCATTCAAACAAATATGCCTTTTGTTGGTTGGAATGCTATAAACGACCTAAGTGTCTTTATTGAATTCCCCGATAAATTTATCTAATTTAGAGTAATTATTAAATAAAAACTATTTTCTATGATTCTTGGCTTACTTAGAGAGCCCGGTGACGAAACGCGTGTGGCGTTGCTCCCGGAGTTGGTAAAAGAGCTGGTAGTGGCTAAAGTGGAAGTGCTCACCGAAAATTCGGCCGGTGAAAAAGCATTTGCCAGCGATGCCGACTATGAGGCTGCAGGAGCAAAGCTTGCTTCGCGAGAGGCTGTTTTTGAGCGTGCAGAGGTGTTGTTACAAATTCAACCACCCAACGACAGCGATTTATCTCTTATCAAAAAAACACAGATATGGATCAGTGTTTTTAATCCACTTTGGGAAACGGTATTGGTAGATACCTTTTTAAAAAAGGGACTTACTACCTTTAGTCTGGATTCTATACCACGTAGCACACGGGCGCAGGCCATGGATGTTTTATCTTCTATGGCTACCGTGGCAGGATACAAGGCGGTGCTGGAAGCTGCGTTACGCTTACCTACCTTCTTTCCAATGTTTATGACAGCTGCGGGTACGATACGCCCGGCGAATGTATTAATTTTAGGAGCCGGGGTAGCAGGTTTGCAAGCCATTGCATCAGCCCGCAGGCTGGGTGCTCAGGTTCAGGTGTTTGACGTACGCTCTGCTGTAAAAGAAGAGGTGATGAGCCTTGGTGGTAAATTTGTAGAGGTGGAAGGTGCTGTAGAAGATAAGGCGGCAGGAGGATATGCCGTGGAGCAGACAGAAGAATTTAAAAGGAAACAGCAGGAAGCCATAGACCAACATGCGGCCAAAGCCAATGTAGTTATTTGTACGGCACAGATTCCCGGACGTAAAGCACCCGTTCTTATTCATAAAGCAACGGTAGATAACATGAAACCAGGTTCGTTAATTATTGATTTGGCTGCTTCTACCGGAGGCAATTGCGAGCTGACCAAAAACAATGAATCCGTAGTACACAAAGGGGTTACCATCATAGGGCAGAGCAATTATCCGGCGCAGATGCCCGTGGATGCCAGTCGTATGTTTGGTAAAAATGTGTTTAACTTTTTAAAGCTTATCATAGGCGAGGAGGGTACACTCAACCTTAATTTCGATGATGATATTGTAAAAGGAACCTGTATCACCCATCAGGGCGAAGTATTGAATGAAAGAGTGAAATCGATAATAGAGAAAAAAAACGGAAGTCCGGCAATAAAAGAAACAGAAATAAAAACCGGAACAAAAACCAAAAAATAATTTGAGATATGGAAAGCGTATTACAATTCTTCTTTACACATAAAGAAGCCATTTTTATCATAGCTTTATCCATTTTTTTGGGTATAGAAGTTATTTCAAATGTCCCTTCTGTATTGCACACCCCACTTATGTCGGGAGCCAATGCCATTAGTGGGGTCATCATCATAGGAGGCATAATTTTAGTAGGTCATGCCGACCTTTCTACCTTCTCATTAAACCTGGTACTGGGTATCCTGGCCCTTATCTTTGGTACCTTAAATGTGGTGGGCGGTTTTGCCGTGACGGACAGGATGCTAGAAATGTTTAAAAAAAAGAAAAAGTAAAAAACTATGGATAAAATATTAGGCGTTCTGAACGGTACTGCATATACCGTTGGAAGCACATTGCTTGAACTGAGTTATCTCCTTGCGGCTCTTTTGTTTGTTTATGGACTTAAATTGCTCTCCCATCCCGAAACGGCACGCAAGGGCAACCTGTGGGCAGCCGGCGGTATGGGACTGGCCATGCTGACCACCTTACTGCTGCATAAAAATGCAGCCGGTGGAGGTATCTCTTTAGTTAATATATGGATAATAATTGCTGCAATAAGTGTAGGTGCTCTAGCCGGCTGGATTATTTCGCGTCGTGTTAAGATGACGGCCATGCCGCAATTGGTGTCTTTGTTCAACGCATCCGGAGGTGCTGCATCGGCACTGGTGGCCTTGTTGGAGTATCCCAACGCAATGGCAGGCAACGTGGGTTCTATTTTGGTAACAGTGCTTGGCCTTATCATCGGTGCTGTAGCTTTTAGTGGTAGTATGATTGCTTTTGGAAAGCTCGATGGTAAAGTGGGTGATGTGATGAAACCTTTTATGACCTACTTTAATCTGGGGCTTTTAATCGTGACCCTGGCTCTGGGAGCTTATTTGGTGGCTTCGCCAAATCCCCCGCTTCAAATGCTTTGGGCCATCTATTTATTAACAGCTCTTGCGCTTTTGTATGGTGTTACATTTGTGTTGCCCATTGGCGGGGCCGATATGCCCGTGGTAATATCGCTGCTAAATGCTTTTACTGGCGTTGCGGCAGCTATGGCCGGATTTATTTATAACAATCAAGCTATGATTCTGGGGGGTATTTTGGTAGGCTCGGCCGGAATGATATTGACCGTACTCATGTGTAATGCCATGAACCGATCTTTGCTAAACGTGATTATTGGTGCCTTTGGTGGTGGAGGTGCCTCTGCTACTGGCGAAGAGGGTACCATTGCAGAAATTACCTTGAGCGATGCAGCTGTTCTGCTTAGCTATTCGCAAAACGTGGTGGTAATACCCGGATACGGATTGGCAGTTGCCCAGGCGCAGCACATTGCGCACGAACTCGACATTTTATTAGAAGGAAAAGGTGTACAGGTACGATATGCCATTCATCCCGTGGCAGGTCGTATGCCCGGGCATATGAATGTGTTGCTGGCAGAGGCTGATGTACCCTACGAAAAATTGGTGGAGATGGATAGCATTAACCCCGATATGCCCAATGTTGATGTGGCCATAGTGGTGGGAGCCAACGATGTGGTTAATCCTGCTGCACATAGCGATCCGGGAAGCCCTATTTATGGTATGCCCATCATAGAGGCCAGCCAGGCTAAAAATATCATCGTAATGAAACGAGGAATGGGAAAAGGTTATGCCGGGATTGAAAATCATTTGTTTTTCAACGATAAAACACGTATGCTCTTTGGTAACGCCAAAGATACCCTTCAAAAATTGGTGACTGAGATAAAGAATTTTTAAGATTAAAAAATAAATATCATGGAAAAGGACATCTTTCATATTAAAAAAAATATTTCGGTAGAAGGATCAGATTATACCTACTACAGTCTTTCTGAGCTGCAAAAGCAAGGATATAATATTGACAAGATGCCCTTTTCCATTCGCATCTTGCTCGAAAATGCCCTGCGCAATTACGATAACTTTGCTATTACACGCGAAAACATCGAAACCATTTTGCAGTGGAAGCCCAAGGCCAGCGACAAGGACATACCCTTTAAGCCTGCCCGGGTATTGATGCAGGATTTTACAGGAGTGCCGGCAGTGGTAGATATCGCTGCCTTGCGCGCCGAGTTTGCCCGAAAAGGCCATAATCCTGATGCCATCAACCCCTTAATTCCGGTAGATTTGGTGGTGGATCACTCCGTACAGGTTGATTATTTTGGTACCGAACAATCCTACCAAAAAAATATAGAGCGAGAGTATGATCGGAATAAAGAGCGTTACCAGTTTTTAAAATGGGCGCAAAATTCCTTCGATAACTTCAGGGTGGTGCCACCGGGGATGGGAATTTGCCACCAGGTAAACCTGGAATATTTCGCCAAAGGAGTCATTACGCGGAATAACGAAATCTTCCCCGATACTTTAGTTGGTACAGACAGCCACACACCAATGGTAAACGGAATAGGCGTGGTAGCTTGGGGTGTTGGTGGCATAGAAGCAGAAGCGGCCATCCTGGGCCAACCCATCTATTTTATCATGCCCGAAGTAATCGGTTTGAAACTCACCGGCAATCTACCGCTGGGTTCAACGGCTACTGATCTGGTGCTGACCATAGCCAACCTGCTGCGTAAATTTGGCGTGGTGGGTAAATTTGTGGAGGTGTTTGGACCCGGACTTGATAATCTTTCGGTGCCCGATAGAGCTACCATTGGTAACATGTCGCCCGAATTTGGATGTACCGTCACTTATTTTCCCATAGATGACAAAACATTGGAGTACATGAAAAAAACTAATCGCTCCAATGAACAAATAACTTTGGTCGAAAAGTACTGCAAAACCAATATGTTGTGGCGCGAAAATGAAGATAAAATTAACTATACCCATGTATTAGAGCTTGATATTTCCACCGTTCACCCCACTGTTGCAGGTCCTAGCCGGCCACAAGACAAAATATTACTAAAAGATTTTAAAGATCAGTTTATCCAACTCCTGCACGATTCTTTTAACCGGGAATATATCCCTCAGAACGAGCGCGAAATGGATAAGTCTATTACCAGGTTCGACGGCGAAGGAGGGGATCTCCTCTTTTTGGATAAGGATAAAGATAAATTGACAATAGAAATGGAGGCGCGTGAAGCAAACGGCCTAAAAACAGTTTGGATAACCAGAGGGCCTGAAAAATTTATGCTTTCCGACGGAGCGGTAGCTATTGCCGCCATTACTTCCTGCACCAATACTTCAAATCCTTTTGTGATGATAGGGGCCGGCTTGTTGGCCCGCAAAGCCAGAGAACGCGGAATAGGTGTCAGACCTTGGGTTAAAACATCACTCGCTCCGGGTTCCAAAGTGGTAAGCGATTATCTTGAGAAAGCCGATTTGATGAAAGATCTGGAGGCTTTGGATTTTCATTTGGTGGGTTATGGTTGCACCTCGTGTATCGGAAATTCGGGGCCTTTGTCGCCCGATATCGCTAAAGCCATTGACGACCAGGGATTGGTGCTCACTTCTGTTCTCTCCGGTAACCGGAATTTTGAAGCCAGAATACATCCGCAAGTGAAAATGAATTTTCTGATGTCGCCTATGTTAGTTGTGGCCTATGCTATTGCAGGCCGCGTGGATGTCGATTTAATCAACGAAGCTATTAGTTATGATTCGAATCAGGAGCCGGTTTATCTTAAGGATATTTGGCCGTCAGACGATGAAATAAACGATGTTATGCGTCAGGTTTTAAGTCCTGATGATTTTGCAAAAAACTATGGGAAGATATTTGAAGGCAACAGTACATGGCAAAACCTGCAAGTTCCCAAGGACAAGCTTTATCGTTGGAATAACGAATCAACCTATATTAAAGAGATACCTTTTTTCCGTGATATTTCGGTTGAGCCTGAAATGTTGAAGGATATTAAAGAGGCAAGAGTGCTGTTGAACCTGGGCGACAGTGTTACAACCGACCATATATCTCCAGCCGGTGCATTTAGTGAAGATTCAGCCTCGGGGGAATACCTATTATCACGTGGCGTGGAGAAACGGGATTTTAATTCCTATGGTTCGCGCAGGGGAAATGATGAGGTGATGGTGAGGGGTACTTTTGCCAACGTAAGGATAAAAAACAAGTTGGCCACAAAGGAAGGTGGCTATACGCGTTATTTGCCTACCAACGAGGAACTGACTGTTTACGATGCTACGGTGAAGTATAAAGCGCAGCAAACTCCATTGATGGTGTTGGCAGGAAAAGAATATGGCAGTGGCTCGTCACGCGATTGGGCTGCCAAAGGCACTTTTTTACTCGGAATAAAATGCGTGCTCGCCGAAAGCTATGAGCGTATCCATCGAAGTAACCTGGTGGGTATGGGTGTGTTACCGCTACAATATAAAGAGGGCGAAACAGCACAAAAATTAGGGCTCACCGGTGAGGAAGTATATACCATTACAGGGATTGAAGAGGGTTTAAAGCCTTTGAAAGAGATACAGGTTACCGCCAAAAATGAAAAAGGGGAACGCACATTTCGGGTTATTGCCCGTTTAGATTCGCAAATTGAGATAGAGTATTACCGCAACGGTGGCATATTGCAATATGTATTAAGGCAATTTCTAAAAAAAGCAAAATGAATCGCAATACGGAACATTTAGGGCTTTTTCTGGATCATTACGAGCTGAGTATGGCTCAGGGATATTTTTTTACCGGAAGAGGTAACATAAGCTGTAACTTCGATTATTTTTTCCGGACTAATCCCTTTGAATCCGGGTTTACAATTTTTGCTGGTTTGCAGGATTTATTGGAGATGATTGGAGATTTTAGATTCGATAAAGAAGCCATTGATTATCTGCATAAAATTGGCTTTAAAAGTGATTTTCTTGAGTTCTTGAAAAGCTTTTCGTTTAAAGGAAATATCTATGCTGCCCGCGAGGGGGAAGTGGTATTTTCAAACGAGGCTGTCCTTTGTGCACAAGGAACCATTATCGAAACTCAATTGTTGGAAACACTCATTTTAAATGTCCTTAACTTTCAATCCCTCATCGCCACAAAGGCAAATAGAATGCGCAAGTCGGCCGGAGACAGGAATTTAATGGAATTTGGTATGCGACGCGCACAGGGCAGAGCCGCCATCGGGGGCAGCAGAGCCGCCGTTATCGGAGGCATGGACAGTACTTCTAATGTAATGAGTGCTTTCCTGTATGGTGTAAATTCATCCGGAACACAGGCACATTCGTGGGTGCAGAGTTTCGACGATGAGCTGACTGCCTTCAGAAAGTTTGCCGAAACACATCCCGAAAATTGCGTACTACTGGTGGATACCTATCAAACTTTAGAAAGCGGGGTACCCAATGCCATAATCGTGGCAAAGGAAATGCAGCAAAGAGGACAAGAACTGGCGGCCATTAGATTAGATAGTGGCGATCTGGCATATATTTCTAAAAAAGCCAGAGCAATGCTCAATGCTGCCGGTTTGAAGGGTGTAAAAATTATTGCTTCCAACCGCCTGGATGAATATCTGATTAATAGTTTAATTCAGCAAGGTGCACCGATCGATGGTTTTGGGGTGGGTACCAGTTTAATTACGGCACACCCCGATGCAGCGCTCGACGGTGTATACAAGTTAAGTGTAATTAATAACAAGCCAACCATTAAGTTATCGGAGGATGCTGCTAAAGTAACATTGCCGGGCATTAAAAAAATTGTGAGATACTTTAATAGCGATAAGCAGTTTTGTGCCGATGGTATCGTGCTCAATGAGGAGAAAGAAGAGGATATTGACTCTATTTATCATCCCCAATTTACAGATAAAAAATCCTGTGTAAAAGGATTAGAAAGTGAAACCATTGTTTCAAAGGTATACGAAAATGAAACCATAATCAACAAGAAAAAAACCATTGCCGAAATATCAGATTACAGAAAGCACCGGGTGGCACAATTACCTGAGGAGTTTCATAGATTTGAGTATCCTCATGTATATAAGGTTGGACTGAGTAAAGGCTTAATTCAATTAAGGAATGATTTGATTCAGGGAGTCCATAAATAAGGCGCTTAAATAGTAATAATTATGGAAGAGCCTAGCCTTAGATTGCTCACTATGAAACCCCTAATCCCTAATGTCTAACATCTAATCTTATTCCAATGAAAGCACTTTTTATAGTAGATTTGCAAAATGATTTTTGTCCCCATGGGGCGCTCCCTACACCTAAGGGGGATGCAATTATTCCGGTGGTCAATAAGCTCATGTCAAAGTTCGATTTTGTGTTGGCATCTAAAGACTGGCATCCTGAAAAATCGGTTCATTTTAAAAAATGGCCTGTTCATTGTGTCCATGATACCCATGGGGCCGAGTTCCCTTCCTCATTAACTGTCGATAAGATAGATACGATATTTTTAAAAGGTACCGACGATAAAGACGATGGTTATTCGGCTTTTGAAGCAAGTAATATCAATCTGGCCGACTATTTGAAAAAGAATAAGATAACAGCGCTTTATGTAGCCGGGCTGGTTATTGAGTTTTGCGTTAAGCGGACGGTTATGGATGCATTAAAGCACGGATTAAACACCTTTGTTGTCAAAGATGCCGTAGAAGGTATTTATCAAAATCCCGGTGATGTACCCCTGGCTTTTGAGGAGATGAAAAATGCCGGGGCTACCATTATTCATTCCAGTGAAATAGTGGGGGGAAGGGAATAGTATTTCTCTCCACCATATAAATTCAGGGTTTATTTAAAGTAAACACCTTCGGAGTTTTAATTTGTAGCAATCAACGAAATTTACAGAACAGCTGGCCATACAGTTGTGAAATTAGTATAGCTGCCGTATGTAAAATCTACGATACACCGTACGAGCGTCCTGTGCATAAGCATCAGTGGAGTTTACGCAACTGGGGGTAAAGGAAGTGCAAGTATAAACTCCGTAGGATCTGGGGATAAGCAAAAACCGGAAAGAGTTTCAATCGCACTACCTCCGCTATAATGAATTGAGTAGTTCCGGGTAGCCAAGCTTTTTTAGCAAGCACCACCCATTCACCCTTTTAAAACCCATTAATTCCGCTCGTATTTCCTATCTTTGCACTCTTCTTAATAAAAATGCCACATGTCCAAATCTGTTTCTAAAAGTATTCAAATAAAAGGAGCAAGGGTACACAACTTAAAAGGTATCAACCTCGATCTCCCACGCAATAAATTTATTGTTATTACAGGCGTTTCCGGTTCAGGGAAATCTTCCCTGGCCTTTGATACACTTTATGCTGAGGGGCAGCGGCGCTATGTAGAGAGTCTGAGCTCCTATGCACGTCAGTTTTTGGGTAGGATAGACAAGCCGGAGGTGGATTACATTAAAGGTATTCCACCGGCTATTGCCATTGAGCAAAAAGTGAATACGCGAAACCCACGTTCAACGGTGGGCACTTCAACCGAGGTGTACGATTACATGAAACTGTTGTTTGCCCGAATTGGGAAAACCATTTCGCCTGTTTCGGGGAATGAGGTAAAACGACATTATGTTACCGATGTGGTGAATCATATTACCAACCACGAGGATGATACCAGGTTGGTAATTCTTTCGGCTATTCACCTACCTGTGGGCAGAACTTGTGCCCAGCATTTGGAAGTGCTGATGAAACAGGGATTTGTGCGTGTGGAGAGCGAAGGCGAGTTTTATAAGATAGAAGATTTACTGAACGACAAAAGCCTGTTGGGTGGCTGTACCTCTTTTAATTTGGTTATTGATAGAGCAACGGCAGCCAAGGATGAGGATAACTTGTCGCGCCTGGCCGACTCTATTCAAACTGCCTTTTTTGAAGGTAAAGGAGAGTGCATGGTTAATGTGTACAAAAGGAATGGGGTAGAAATTGCTACTTTTTCTAATCGTTTTGAGTTGGATGGGATGGAGTTTGAAGAACCCAGCGAACATATGTTCACTTTTAACAATCCGGTGGGTGCCTGTAAAAGGTGTGAGGGTTTTGGCAATGTTATCGGTATTGACGAGGATTTGGTTATACCCAATAAATCATTATCGGTGTATGAAGATACGGTGGCCTGCTGGAAAGGCGAAAAAATGGGGGAGTATAAAAAGATGCTGATTTCCTCGGCACACCATTTTAATTTCCCCGTGCACAAACCGTATTACGAACTCACACAAGGTCAGCGTAAACTACTTTGGGAAGGCAACAAGTATTTTTATGGTATTAATACTTTTTTTAAACACGTTGAAGAACAGCAGTATAAAATTCAGTATCGGGTGATGCTGTCGCGGTATCGTGGTAAAACAAAATGTCCGGAATGTAATGGTACCCGACTAAAAAAGGAAGCTTCGTATGTAAAAGTGGGAGGGAGGTGTCTCTCCGAACTGGTGTTGATGCCCATAACAGAGTTGATGGATTTTTTTAAACACTTAAAGCTTACCCAACACGAAGAGAAAGTGGCCGTTCGCCTGTTCAGGGAAATCAACACCCGCTTAAAATTTCTGTACGAGGTGGGCTTGGGCTATCTAACACTGAACCGCCTTTCATCAACTCTGTCCGGGGGCGAGAGTCAGCGCATTAACCTGGCTACTTCGCTGGGTAGCAATCTGGTGGGATCCTTATATATTTTAGACGAACCCAGCATTGGCCTGCACTCGCGCGATACCGCACTCTTAATTACCGTTTTGCAGGAACTGCAGCGCATGGGCAATACCGTGGTGGTGGTAGAACACGATGAGGATATTATGCGTGCTGCCGACATGATTGTTGATATTGGACCTGGTGCGGGACGTTTGGGTGGTGAAGTAGTGTTTAAAGGTAAGTTAGAAGAAGGTGCAGATGCACAGCTGAGTTTAACCCATCAGTATTTATTTGGAGCTAAAAAAATAGAATTGCCTACCTCACGCAGGAGTTGGAACAATTATTTGCAAATTCTGGGTGCCAGAGAGAATAATCTGAAGGGGATAGACCTAAAAATTCCCCTTAACGTGCTCAATGTGATAACGGGTGTGAGTGGTTCGGGCAAATCGTCGCTCATCGGCACCATATTATACCCGGCCATCAAAAAACGCTTGGGCGGATATGCCGATAAAACAGGTGCTTTTGACCTGCTTCAAGGCAATGTGGAAGATATTGCCGAGGTGGAGTTTGTAGATCAGAATCCCATTGGTAAATCCTCACGTTCAAACCCGGCAACCTACCTAAAAGCCTACGATGAGATACGTAAGCTAATGGCAGAGCAAAAAGTGTCCAGGATAAATGGCTATAAGGCGTCGCACTTCTCATTTAATATCGATGGAGGACGCTGTGAGGAGTGTCAGGGCGAAGGAACCATAAAAGTAGAAATGCAGTTTATGGCCGATATTGTGCTCACCTGCGAAAGCTGTGGAGGCAAACGTTTTAAATCGGATATTCTGGACGTAACATATCGTGGTAAAAACATACACGACATATTGGAGATGACCATTGAACAGGCCATCGGTTTTTTTGGTGGGGAGGCAAAAGCTACCCCTAAGCGTATCGTAACTAAATTACAACCATTGGCCGACGTGGGTTTGGGATACGTAAAAATGGGGCAGCCCAGCAGTACCCTTTCCGGAGGTGAGAGTCAACGTATTAAGCTGGCCTCATTCTTGGCTAAGGATAAGAACGATCCTACCTTGTTTATATTTGATGAGCCAACTACGGGGCTGCATTTTAACGATATCAAAAAACTGCTCGCTGCCTTTGATGCCCTGATTGCCAAGGGGCATTCGCTGGTTATTATAGAGCATAACATGGAAATTATTAAATCGGCCGACTGGATTATTGATCTGGGCCCCGAAGGTGGCGAAAAGGGCGGATATCTGGTATTTGAAGGCCTGCCTGAAGATTTGGTGGAAAATAAGGCATCCTATACGGGTAAGTATCTAAAACCCTACTTGCAATAAAAGAAAAAAGCTGCGGTTCAAAGCAGCTTTTTATCTTTAAATAGAGGTGTGTTATCAGATTTATTTTTTAATTCCAAAAAGAACAGCCACACAGCCTTTTGTTACACTTGGGTTTTCGCTTTGGTAATCATCGAGCACTTTTAATTTTAAAACGAGCATTTGTGTTGATTTTACCGTAAAGTCCCATATATCGGCATAATGATGATCCTTATTGTCAAAAATAACGTTATTTTCCTTGTCTATCAGGCGAAAGTGAATGTTCGGAAGCTTGTCTATTTTCGTTACGGAAACTCTATAGGTTTGTCCTTCAAAAAATGTTTTATACAATTCTGCTGTTTCACCCACTCCTAAAATTGTAGCATTATAATTTCCGTCGTGCACAAAATTACCCAATTTGGGTTTGGCTACATTTTTAGCAAAACTAACACATTGTGCTTGTCCATTAAATGGTAACAAACATATGAGAGCCATGCATATTACAACGAAGGGTGTGCTTGTATTGTTAAATTTCATTATTAAAACAAAGTGTGATTGCCAATTACGAGATAAATTCTGTTCTTATTTCAGTTACTTTTTTTATTAGTGCTTCAAACACTTCTTTGGAGATGTAAGTCTCGGAGTCGGCTTTGATGATAGTCACTTTATTTTCGGTATCTGTTTCAGATTCTACTTTTGAGGTGTTTACAATTTTAACCTGTTCAAAAATGCCTTTTAGCTCGTTCATTTTTCCGAGCAGGTATTGTATGTCCTCATTGTGGGAATGTGACTCCAACAAATTCATCATTGTAATCAAGGATAGCTTCTGATAAATAATTCTATCTAATAATCGCTTGTTGTTCTCCATAGATCCATTGGTGAGAGCCGATGCCAGATACAAGCCCTCTACCCATCCGCCTACTAATACCATGACCGAAATGGCGGCCCTGTCATTTTCTTTTAAATAGGCGTTGGACGACATAAATGTTTCAGAAATAATTTCCAAAACAACATCTCTGTTATTCATGTTATCCTGTAAGCTGTTGATGGTATTTTCGTCTATAGCATCGATAATACTCAAACCTTCGGCCATTTTTTTTGCACATCCCATATACTGGATGGTGCTTTGCGTTTGATCAAATAGGCTGGTGTAACTCAAATCGGCACTATAAACTCCCAGGTTAAGTGCCATTTTAAGGTTGGTGTTATAGTTATCTGCGTTACTGATGGGATTTAGTATTTCCTGGTTGTATCGTGCTCCCGATCTTTTAATAAGCATGGCCGTTTCTAATGGTGAGGGCAGCGAATAAAAAATCAATTTTGACTTGTTAAAGTCTTCCATCAATTGCGCATCAACCTGTTTTTGAGCCGATGAAATTATTTTATCTTGTTCTGTCGATGATTTTTTTTTGTTATCTGACTGGCAGGACGACAGGATATAGGTGCCGAGAAATAAAACTGCTAATAGTTTACAACTCAGAAGTAAATTTTTTCTCATTTTGTATTATTTTGAGGGCTAAAATATCAATTATAATTTATAATGTAACCAAATGATAATAAGTTTTTTTACTCCATATTCGAAAAGTACCTCATGAATTGTGCTCTCTCATACATCACGGGATCTTTTATTTTGCGGTAGCTCATCATACCCCTGAAATCTTCAATATCTTTAAACCCCTTGGCTTCCATCCAATACGATAGTTCGTTTAGCATGTCGGATATTACTTTAGGGCCTTTTTGATAGATGGCCGAGCATACCTGAACCGTGGTGGCACCAGCCAAAAGTTGTTTGATAACTGCCTCTCCATCGTGGTTTCCTGTAGATGCCGATACATCTATTTGTTTCACCTTGTCGGATACAATGGCCACCCAGCGTAGTGTTCTTCTGATGTCGGCAGGGGTGCTAAAAACAGAAGCCGATCCCAGTTTTAGTTCGTTAATATCAATGTCGGGCTGAAAAAAACGATTGAAGAGTACAACACCTTTAGCACCTTGTGCATACAATTTGTTTACCACTCCAACAATATTGGCGAAGTTATCGCCCATTTTTATGGCAAATGGAATATGGAGTGCTTTGTTGAGGTTTTCGGCTACGCTGTAATAAAGTTCTTCAATGGCGATAGCATCGGTGTACTTATCGGTATTTACCACATGCACGTTTAGTTCAATGGCATCGGCACCAGCCTTCTCTATTTGTTTGGCAAAGGAAAGCCACTCGTGAGTAGAAAAACAGTTGATACTGGCGATGATGGGAATGTTGAATTTTGACTTGGCATCTGCAATCAATTGAAGGTATTCGCCTACAGAATTATTTTTGGTGTATCCGGCTATGTAATCCATAGCTTCGGGATAATCTAAACCGTGCCCGCCTTGAATCTGCTTATTGATATCGTGGTTAATCTGTTCTTCAAAAAGCGACTTAAGTACAACGGCACCCGCTCCTGCGTCCACCAGCTTTTGTATCTTATCGATACTATTGGTTAAACCGGAACTGCCCACAATTATAGGATTTTTAAGCGTTAGCCCCAGATAGCTTGTATTTAATTTTGTCATAGGTTTATTGTTTTCAGAACAAATATAGTTGATTTAAAAGATTATTGTAAACAAAAAGCATCTTTAATGCATCGGGTTAATAATTTCTGGCTCCAAATATGGAGCTCCCTACACGTATTATGGAGCTCCCTTTTTTGATGGCAAGTGGATAGTCACCCGACATACCCATCGAAATTTCCTTAAAGTTATCTTCTTCTTTAAAATAAGTTTTTTTTAGGTGTTGAAATATATTGGCTAATGTATCAAATTCCTGGGCTATCTGATTTTCATCATCTGTATAGGTGGCCATTCCCATTACGCCACATAGGTTTATATTTTTTAATTCGCCAAGTGGCGAGCTGTGCATCATCTCTTCAAATTCATCTAAGGAAAAACCAAATTTAGTGCTTTCTCGTGCTATATGAAACTGCAATAAGCAGGGGATGGTGCGATGGTTTTTTTTAGCCTCTTTATTAATGGTCTTCAGTAGTTTAAGGGAATCTACGCCATGGAGTAAGCTAATAAAGGGAGCGATATATTTTACTTTGTTGCTTTGCAGATGTCCTATAAAGTGCCATTGTATATCCTTGGGTAATTCTTCGTGTTTTTTGGTTAGTTCCTGTACTTTATTCTCACCAAACACTCGGTGCCCGGTTTCGTAGGCTTCCATAATTTCATTATACGATTTTGTTTTGGAAACGGCCACCAGGCATACATTAGAAGGTATGGATTTTTTAATTCGGATAATTCTTTCAGCAATGCTCATTTGTATGTATTCAATATTATTATTGTGAATTACAAAAATATCATAAAAAACCATGAAGTAAAAAAAATGGACTATTAAAGCCTGTAACCAGAAGAACAACTTTTAATGATTTAGAGGTGCCGGATGAGCATAGACAAAAGCCTACCCAACGGTATGTATTATTTCTGCCCAGGTACAGGATTGCAACTTAGCGGAGGAGTATAGATCCTTTACCTCCCAGAAAACCTGAGAATGCAAATTAAAATAGGCTGCTGGCAGGCTAGGTTGCTTCCATATAAAACGATACACTTATAAAGTGAATAATAACACCCCATAATTGCGGCTTGTATCTGTTACGCGTGCGAGCTGTATTATCCTAAATATTTCAATTTGTTTGGTTTAGGTTTAAAACATTATATTTGCACCCAAAATTATAACATAACTTATAAAATAGGCATGGCAAAACTGATAATCAAAAGCTTTGAAGAACTCGAAGCGCTAATAGGAAAAGAAATAGGAAAATCGGAGTATCACAGTATTACACAGGAGCAAATAAACCAATTTGCCGATGCCACCCACGATCACCAATGGATACACACCGATCCGGAGAGAGCAAAAGCAGAATCGCCCTTTGGCAATACTATTGCGCATGGTTATTTAACAGTGTCAATGTTGGCCTATTTGTGGGAGCAAATGGTAGAGGTGCAAAACATTAAATTACAGGTTAACTACGGAATCGAATCGTTGAAATTTAATCAACCTGTGGTGGTAAACTCAAAGATAAGACTGGTGGCCAAAGTGGATGAAGTTAAAGACCTTAGAGGTGTTACCAAAGCGGTTATCGGTGTGGTGTTAGAAATAGAAGGAAACAAAAAACCTGCGTTCGAAGGTAAAATCATTTTCTTATATCATTTTATTAGGAATTAAAGAGCAGGTAAATTTTTTTGATAAAATCAGGCCGCCCATTGCTGGGCGGCCTTTTTTGTACGTTTTTTTTAGACTATTGTTGTCAGTAATTAAATGAATATATTTTTTTGTTCAAAATTCAATAAAAATTGCTCATCTTTTCTCATCTTTTTAATTAAATTGCCATGTGTTTTTTAATCAACAAAACTACCCAAGCTAAATTTTTTAAATAAGACGATGAACCAACGATAAGATTAATCATTAACGAAAATTCAATGCGAAACTTAAATCTAACACCCAAATTCATCCTTGTTGCACTAGCCTTTATATGCGTGTTAGGAGCGTGCAGCGACGATGTGGAAATCGATCCCGCTGTAGTCGAAATAAACCGTTTTGTTTCACAGAATATGAAAGACTTGTATTTGTGGAACACCGAAATGCCGGCTCTTAACCCGAAAACGCAACCCGATACCAAAGCTTTTTTTGATGAGCTTTTATACAAAAAAATAGATAGATGGTCATTTATTACAGATGATGTTGACGAGCTGGATAATTATTTTGCGGGTATCCGCAAAGAGTTGGGTTACTCGCTACGCGGTTATTATTTAAAAGAGGGCAGCGACCAGGTGGTTGCGTATGTTGAATATGTTGAGCCTGGTGGACCGGCCGATAGGGCAGGTGTAAAACGGGGCGATTTGATTATTAAAGTACAAGACGAGGATATTACCCCCGACAATTACAGTACCTTATTTTTTGCCGATAAGCTTACCATCGGCCTGGGGCTTATTACTGATAGTGGCCTGCGTGATTCACCTACTTCAATAACTTTCAATTCGGAAGTGCTTCAGGTCAACCCGATATTAAGCCATAATGTTTTTAATGTGGAGGGTAAACTTATAGCATACCTTGCTTTTACTGGTTTTATTGATGATTTTGACGATGAACTGCAGGCTGTTTTTGCTCATTTCAAAGCCGAGAGAGTGACTGATTTAATTTTAGATCTCCGATATAACGGTGGTGGGGCAGTTTCAACGGCTCGGCTATTGGCAAGTATGATATGCCCGGCTTCCTGTGCGGGCAAGTTGTTTTTACGATCGGCATACAATGAAGGACTGGAAGCCGCTATAAAGACGGAACTGCCGGATACCTATACGGATTTTTTTGAAGACTATTTTGAAGACAATGTAAATAACCTCGATTTGAGTAACCTGTATGTACTGACCACCCAGGGGACGGCTTCGGCCAGCGAAATGGTTATTTATAGTCTGTCGCCTTACATGAATGTGGTGCAAATTGGTGAACAAACACATGGTAAGTACTATGGGTCCACAACTATAAAAGATGAAAATAAAAAGCATACCTGGGCCATTCAGCCCATTATAATGCGAGCCGAAAATACCGACAACTCAATTGACTACGGACAGGGCCTCATCCCTGATATTAAAGTTAACGATGATTATACTTATCCACTGGGTACAACCGACGACTATTTAACTGCCATTGCAATACAAGAAATTACAGGAGCGCCCATGCCTACTGTACAATTAAAATCAGGGCGTATGGAGTATCTTAAACCTGCATCAAACTTACAATTTGAAGAACACCCGCTGAAGTACGAAATGCATTTCAATCAAAAGTAGAAGAATGGATTTGATTTTTTTGGGTTTTTTATGGCAGATATTAGTTTTTTTAAGTAAATTGTAAGGTTGTTTACTACTAAAAAATAGAATGTTATGCCGGAAATTCAAACAGATCCACCAAAAAAGTGATTTAAAGAAGAATAGATATGTGTTTTCATACCTATTCTTATTTTTAAAAAAGCATGAAATCTACGTTTTTGACGTTATTTTTAATTGTGACATTTTCGCTCGCAATGGCCCAAAGCAAAGGTGCTTATGTCGATAGCTTAAGAATTGAGCTAAATCGTAAGCCAGCCGGGAGTCTCAGCGATTCGGTAAAGTACGATATTTTGCATGCGATTTCTCTCCATTCAAAAGATCCGAAGGAAAAAATTACCTATGCACAGTTGGCATTTGAGCACGCTAAAATAAGTAACAATAAGGCATGGATGGCGTCTGCATGTTTTTTAGAAGCATACGGGCAGAGTTTAATAGGTGATACAAAAGGAGCCATTGAACTTTTATACCAAAGTAAAGAGTTGTATTCGGCTATAGGAAGCAAAGAAGGTGAGGCGGTATGTTTAGGCGAGCTGGCACGTTTGCATAAAAGAAACAGTGATTATCATAGTTCGGAGAAAACCTACAACGAGGCGATTCAACTCCTGCAATCATTACAAGATACTATAAAAATATCGGCGGCCTATCTTAATCTTGGCGAATTATACCGGGAAACAAAACGATTTAACAAAGCCCTGTATTATTTTCATATAGCAGAATCCCTGTATCAGTCCATCCCATATCCTTATGGTGTAGCCTACGCAAAAGGCAATGCCGGTTTGGCTTATGTGGGCTTAAATAAACCCGATAGTGCTAAAAGCAATCTAAATAGTTCAATTGGGATTCTAAAACCCTTGAACGATAATTACGCACTGTCCTCGTACCTTGACGGATTGGCCCAAATGTATCTGCACCATGAAGCCTACGATAGCGCCCAAATAATGGCGCAGAAAAGCTTAGATCTGGCTCTGCAGTATGGCCTAAAAGAACAGGTGCGCGATGCCAGTTTGCGCCTGTCGGATATTTACAGCCGGCTGAACGACTATAAAAGCGCATATGCTTTCCACAAGCAATACATTGCCTACGACGATAGTATTAACAACGAACAAAACATTCGCGATATAGCGAACCTGCGTGTTGGTTATGAAGTGTCGCAAAAACAAAAAGAAATTGATGTTCAGAAGGTTCAAGCCAAACGATATTTAACCATAGCCGTAGCTTTAATTTCGGTAATGACGCTATTGATTGTGTTGGTAATTGTAATGCTAAAAAATAATAAGGATAGAAATATAGCAAACCGGAAATTACAAGCACAGCACGATGAACTGGAATTGGCCAATGCAACCAAAAATAGGTTTTTTTCTATTTTATCGCATGATTTGCGTAGTCCCCTTGCTAATTTTTATAGTTATGCCAAAACAGTTGAAATGCTTATTGAGGATAACGAAACAGAAACACTCAAGGAAGTTAGCAGTGAATTGCGATCCGCATCGTATAACTTGCTTAGTTTATTGGATAACCTGTTGCAATGGGGAATAAACCAAATGAAGGCCAATCGGTATGTGCCCAAAGAAGTTAATTTAAAACAGGTGGTAGAGATGGAATTAGGACACTTGAAAAACATATCTACCAATAAGCATATTACGGTTGAGACAGTTATTCCTCAGGATATCACCTTATTTGTGGATGAGGTAAGCATTAGTGTAGCAATTCGTAATCTCATTAGCAATGCATTTAAGTTTACCTCTTCGGGTGGAACTATTCGTATAAATGCCAGCCAACAGAATGGGCAAACCGTATTTGCTGTTGCTGATACGGGCATAGGGATGAGTTTGCAACAAAAACAAAAGCTTTTTGATTTTAACCAGATAGACAGCACTTACGGTACACAAAACGAAAAAGGTGTGGGGCTGGGCTTGCAATTGGTTCATGAGTTTATAAAAAAGAGCGGAGCTGCCATAGTGGTTAAAAGTAGCGCAGGGCATGGTACTACTTTTATAATTACCTTTCCGGCCAGATAAGTTAACCAAAAAAAATCCCCGCACTACGATAGGGCGGGGATTCCTTTATGAAGAGTTTCTTACATTCTTCTTTTTTCTTTGATACGGGCTTTTTTACCGGTACGCTCACGTAGATAGTAAATACGTTTTCTACGCACTTTACCGCGTCGGTTAACCTCAATCGATTCGATAAAAGGTGATTCAACCGGAAAAATCCTCTCCACCCCTTGGTTTCCAGACATCTTCCGTACGGTTACCATTTTAGTGGAACCGGTACCTTTAATCTGAATAACTACACCTCTGAAAATTTGGATACGCTCCTTGTTTCCCTCTCTAATTTTGTACGATACAGAGATGGTGTCTCCTGCCCCAAAAGATGGTTTTTCCTTTGATTCAGTTTTAAATGCGTCTTCGGCAACTTTAAGTAAATCCATTTTTTTAAAATATCTTTGCATTTAACAAATACATGCAATATTACGTGAACCACTTGTTCAATAAGAGATTACATGTAGATTAATAATAATCGGGCGCAAAGATAAGGTTTTGTTTTGTTTTACAACAAATTATCCGCTGTTTTTTGAAACTAAAAAGTGCTTGAGTACGTATAAACATATACATCGTAACATGCAAAAAGTAGAGTGCTTAAAATACCTGACGGCGCCGAAGCTTTTTATACTTTCTTAAAAATAATATCATCTCCGGTGCGGTACAGGTCACAAACATTGACTTTTAACCATTTAAACCTGGAGCCATGATACCACGTAAATCTACACAAGCAGATTTAGAGCATAAACGCTCTATGTTTTTCCAAATTGGTCTTGTTATCAGTTTAGCTATTGTATTATTTATGATGGAACTAAACTTTAAGACCAGGGATGTAAATCAGTCATTAATCGATACGGGCTTTCGTACCGAAGAGGAAATGGTGCCTATTACCCGTCAGGAGCTTAAAACGCCTCCTCCACCTCCCCCTAAAAAGATAATGGCCACCGACATTATCAGCATAGTGGATGATGATGTGGAACTTGACGAAGAATTGGAGTTGTTCGATAGTGAAACAGATCAGGATCAGGAAATTAAATTAATTGAAATTCCTGTAAACCTGGAAGAAGAAGTGGAGGAAGAAGCACCAATTTTTATAGTAGTAGAAGAGATGCCCATATTCCGACCCCAGCTATGCGCTACCCCCGAAGAGGGTAACAGGGAGTTGATGAAGTTTGTTAGTCAGGCCATACGCTATCCGGTTATTGCTGCCGAAAACGGCATCCAAGGACGTGTTTACGTAACTTTTGTAGTATCGCCCAATGGAAGTGTTACCGACGTTCAGGTAAGCAGGGGAGTAGATGCCGCACTCGACAAGGAGGCTATACGGGTAGTACAGGAACTGCCCGAATTTTCTCCCGGCAAACAAAGGGGCAAACCGGTGCGAGTGCAATATTCTATCCCCATAAATTTTATTTTACAATAATTAAAACTCGCTCGTAAAATGGAATTCTATATCCGTAAAATTTTGTTGGGCAAGTTGTAGCATATAGGACGAATCGGCCAAAAATACATCACGCCCCTGCTTGTCCTTAGCCATATACTGTGCCTTGCGTAATTTAAAATCTGCCAACTCGGTTGTGTTTTCCGAACGTATCCAGCAAGCTTTATAAAGGTTTATTGGTTCGTATCGACATTTAGCATTGTACTCGTGGCTTAAGCGATGCTCAATCACCTCAAACTGGAGTGCCCCTACCGTCCCAATTATTTTTCGCCCATTAAACTGACTGGTAAATAGCTGTGCCACACCTTCATCCATCAGCTGATCTATTCCCTTGTTCAGCTGCTTTGTTTTCATGGGGTCGGCGTTTTCAATATATCTGAACAGCTCAGGCGAAAAGCTGGGCAAACCTTTAAAGTTTATTTTTTCGCCTTCGGTAAGGGTATCGCCAATGATAAAATTCCCTGAATCTGGTAAGCCCACGATATCGCCGGGATAGGCTTCGTCGATAACCGATTTTTTTTCGGCCATAAATGCGGTGGGGCTCGAAAATTTATAATTTTTTCCCTGTCGCACATGCAGGTAGTTTTTGTTGCGCTCAAACTTACCCGAACAAATTTTTACAAAGGCAATGCGGTTACGATGGTTGGGATCCATGTTGGCATGTATTTTAAATACAAAGCCGGTGAATTTATCTTCATTGGGTTCTATTGTTCGTGTGGTGGTTTCAGATGGTTGTGGTGTTGGGGCTATTTGTATAAAACAGTTTAAAAGTTCGTTTACTCCAAAGTTGTTAAGAGCACTCCCAAAGAAAACCGGAGCAAGCTCACCTTTTAGATATTTTTGGGTCTCAAATTGAGGATATACCCCCTCCATCAATTCTATTTCTTCCCGAAGTAACTGCGCCGGATCTTCTCCGATTATATTATCCAGCTCCGGATTTTTTACATCGTCGATAGCCAAGGATTCCTGCACAGTGGGTTTATTGGCCTCAAAAAGGTTCAGGCTATTTTCAAATACATTATATACCCCCTGAAAAGACGGTCCGTTACCAATAGGCCAGCTCAATGGGCGTACCTGTATCTTCAGTTCATCTTCTACTTCTTCCAGCAGGTCGAAGGGGTCTTTGCTCGGGCGATCCATTTTATTGATGAAAACCATTACCGGCGTGTTACGCATACGGCACACTTCCATCAGCTTACGAGTTTGATTCTCTACCCCTTTGGCGGCATCAATTACAATAATAACGCTATCCACTGCCGTTAAGGTTCTAAAGGTGTCTTCGGCAAAATCCTGGTGGCCCGGGGTATCCAGAATGTTTATTTTATGATCATTATATTCAAATCCCATTACAGAGGTTGCCACCGAAATACCACGCTGTTTTTCTATTTCCATAAAGTCGGAAGTAGCCGTTTTTTTTATCTTATTTGATTTAACGGCGCCTGCAACATGTATAGCACCTCCAAAAAGAAGTAGCTTTTCGGTCAGTGTGGTTTTTCCGGCATCGGGGTGGCTAATTATGGCGAAGGTTCTTCGGCGTTGTATCTCTTGTGTAAAGCCCATAACATCATTTTGTAAAAACGAGCGCAAAGGTAAGCATTGTATCTAATAATTGCAGGTTTTAGGCTTGTATTTATTTTTAAATATAAGTATTGATGTTTTTTGTTAAAATGACTAACAATTATATATTTGCCGTCAATGTGCCAAAATTGTTGACGGAGAATTTTGTGTTTTGTCTTTTTTTATTTCCACAACTTAAAAATCTGTCATTAAAGCGCTGTTTGTTAGGTGCTTGTGGTGTTGGTTGTGTTTTTTTTGTAACCATTTTTGTAGGAGAACGTACAAAACACTGTCTTTGACCAACGAATTGAAAACCGGTGCAAAAAGCTTTAATACTATTAGGGATAAAAAAAATTAGAATAAAGGTTAATAAGCAAGAACTACCAATATGGCGAAAGAAAAATATGTATTCGATCCCGATACCTTAATGTATGTTCGGGTTGATACAGGGTTTAAGCAAGTTATAAAAAGATTATTTCCATACATGTTGGCAGGTGGGGTAGTTGGTCTGATGGCCTTTGCGGTTCTGGCTTTTGGATCGTACACAACACCCAAAGAAAAACTGCAGGCTCAACTTATAAATAAATTGAAGGTAAATCAAAAGGTGCTGAATGAAAGAATAAATGAAGCAAGTAGCACCTTACAGCATTTGGTTGCATTAGACGACAGCTTGTACAGAACCATGTTAGGCGAAAATGCGCTGAGCCGTTCCATACGGCAGGCAGGAACCGGTGGTACCAATAAATACGAGAATCTGGAAAGAAACAATACGCCCGAAGGCATTATTAAATCATTTAAAGAGCTGGACAAACTGGTGGCGAAAATGAATGTTCAGGAAAACTCTTACGAAGAACTTTTTAAAAAGAGTATGGCAAATATGGATCGTTTACAACATCTGCCTGCTATCATACCTGTGGCCAACTGGGACTTAAAAAGAATAGGATCAGGATTCAATCCCCGTAGGTTTCATCCTATATTGAACCGATGGAGGCCTCACAAAGGAATTGATTTGGTGGCCAATACAGGTACCGATATATATGCCTCAGCAGACGGTAGGGTAAAAAGTGTGAGATACTCAGATAGCTTTGGAAAAATGGTGAAAATTGATCACGGCTATGGTTTGGTAAGCCTGTATGCCCATATGAATAGTCAAAAGGTTAAAGTGGGCGACCACGTTAAAAGGGGGCAGGTGATTGGCGAGGTAGGAAGTACCGGCCTGTCGGCTGGCCCGCACCTTCATTACGAAATTCACCTGCATGGTGTTGAGGTTGATCCGGTAAAATATTTTTTCAAAGATTTAAGTCCGCAGGAATATAAAGCTGTTGTAGCACAGGCGCAAAGCATCGATTTTTGTATGGAATAAATTTAGAATTAAAACCATAAAAAAAAAGGAATCCTACTCAGGATTCCTTTTTTTTTATGGTGAACTATGGTGTTTTTTACAACGCCATGATGTTAACTTTCAAGGTAAACTCATCGTAGATCATTTTATCGCCCAGGTTGTCGAAAAATGATTTTGAACCGTAGCGTACATCGTATTTGGAACGGTCAACTGTTAGCTCGGTAGTGTAAGTGTTATCATTTCGTGTTACTTCAAATTCAACGGGGTGAGTAGTTCCTTTGATGGTTAAATCCCCTTTTACCTTAGCTACATTGTTGGAAAACGGGCTGCTATCGGTAATGTTAAGCTTAGCCGTGGGATGTTTCTCTACGCCAAAAAAATCGTCCGATTTTAAATGATTTACCAGCTTATTCCTGTATTCATCACTCTCGATGTCGTTGTTGGTGATGGATTTCATGTCAATAATAAAAGTTCCTGCTGTTATTCGGTTGTCTTTTACTGTAAAACTACCTTCTTTTAGTTGTATTTCACCATCATGTTCGCCGGTAACTTTTTTACCATGCCATTTTATTGTTGCATTATCTGCATCTAAATTATAGCTTTGCGCGTTGACACCTGATAAGGCCAATATTAAGAAAGCGGCCAGTACGAATTTAATTTTTTTCATAATTTAAAATTTTATTATCCCAATTTTTATGCTATGTTATGCGTAATAATTTATTACGCATATTACCTCTATTAAATATTTTTTTAATGAGGAAGTTTGTATTACAACAACAAATCTGGTAAAATGTTTTTCGTTACCATTTACCTAAGGTGTGTAAGCCACAGTTTAAATAAGTGTTAAATTGTAAATAATAAGGGTTAAATATTTTTAATTAGAAAAAAATATAGGCAATTTTGCAGCCGCTTTTAAAAAGTACTTCTAAAAATTTTATATAAAAATTGTATTATGATTAAAAGTCCACTTCAAATTGCTCGTGAGAGCTATAACCCTAAGTTGCCTGAGGCACTGAAAGGTACGGTAAAAATTGTTGAGGGAAATAAAACTGAATCTGTAGCCGATCAAGGCGATATATCCAAGCTTTTTCCTAATACTTACGGAATGCCTATTTTGAGTTTTGAAGCAGGAGAATCGGCTGCTACGGACAAAGCCATAAGTGTAGGTGTAATATTATCAGGAGGACAGGCGCCAGGGGGGCATAATGTTATTTCAGGTATCTATGATGGTTTAAAAAAGTTGAATCCGGCAAACAAAGTGTATGGCTTTTTGGGTGGACCCGGAGGATTGGTCAACAATGAATACAGCGAACTGACAGATGATGTTATCGATCATTACAGAAATACCGGAGGATTCGATATTATTGGTTCCGGCAGAACAAAATTAGAAGAAGAAGCTCAGTTTGATAAAGGACTGGAAAATTGCAAGGCACTGGGAATTAATGCCCTTGTAATTATTGGTGGGGATGACTCAAATACAAATGCTTGTGTGTTGGCTGAATATTTCCTTCAAAAAAAGTCGGGTGTGCAGGTTATCGGTGTGCCTAAGACTATTGATGGCGATCTTAAAAACGAAATGATAGAAACCTCGTTTGGCTTTGATACGGCATGTAAAGTGTATAGCGAGCTGATTGGTAATATTCAGCGCGATGCCAATTCGGCAAAAAAATATTGGCATTTTATTAAGCTGATGGGACGTTCTGCTTCGCATATCGCCCTGGAGTGCGCATTACAAACCCAACCTAATGTAACCATTATCTCAGAGGAGGTAGAGGCTAATAATATGACCCTGGGAGAGGTGATCGATCACATTTCAGAGGTGGTTGTAAATCGTGCAGCCAATGGCGAAAATTTTGGAACCGTGCTGATTCCGGAGGGCTTGGTTGAATTTATGCCTGCCATGAAAAAACTGATTTCGGAGCTTAATGATATCTTGGCTCATAATGAAGTGGCAGTGAGCACGATGGAGACAAATAAAGAACGAAGGGAATTTGTGGTAAAAAAGCTATCGGCAGATATGGCCGAGGTATTCCGCAGCTTGCCCAATTCTTTTGCCAATCAGTTGATGTTGGATCGTGATCCCCACGGTAACGTGCAGGTGTCGATGATTGAAACGGAGAAACTTTTGATAGACATGGTGAAAGCCAAGCTCAAAAAAATGAAAAAAGCAGGCGAGTACAAAGGCAAGTTTTCTGCGCAAGGTCACTTTTTTGGCTACGAAGGTCGTTGTGCAGCGCCCTCTAATTTTGATGCAGATTACTGTTATTCGTTAGGATATACAGCTTCAGTATTGATTGCCGCCGGAAAATCAGGTTATATGGCATCGGTACGTAACTTAACAGCACCGGCAAGCGAATGGATTGCCGGAGGGGTGCCAATTACCATGATGATGAACATGGAGCGCCGCCATGGTGCTATGAAACCCGTAATACAAAAAGCATTGGTTCGTTTAGATGGAGCCCCGTTTAATGCACTCAAACGACAGCGCGACGAGTGGGCAGCGAACACCATGTACGTGTACCCCGGGCCTATTCAATATTTTGGTCCTTCCGAAGTATGCGATATGCCCACCAAAACCTTATTGGAAGAAAGCAAATAATTTTTCCCGTAGAAATACATATAAAAAAACCCGCACTTGCAAGTGCGGGTTTTTTTATATGTATTTAAGCTAAACTAATTTTTTTTACCGATTGTATTTGTTTTATTTGTAAATACTATTGTTTCCGTTTTATAAAGCATACAAAAAAGCAACCTTGAATAGTCTTTTTTCTGACTATTTGGTATTTGGGTGTTCAATTAAATAAATCTTTGATGTCTAAGATTATCACTTTATCCGAAGCCGCCTCCATAGCTTTGCATGGCATGGTTTTAATTGCAAAGTCGGATAAAAAGCTCAATGTAAATCAAATATCCGAGACCATCGATAGCTCTCGGCATCATGTAGCAAAGGTGTTTCAACGTTTGGCTAAGGAAAATTTTGTGTCCTCTAACCGTGGCCCTAATGGAGGGTTTGTAATGAAAAAGGAACCTAAGGATGTAACGCTACTCGAGTTGTATGAGGTGATAGAAGGACCAGTGGAGGTGCAGGGCTGTCCCAGTAACAAGGAAAAATGTCCTTTTAACAAGTGTATTATGGGCGACCTGGCAACGGCCTTGGCCTGCGAATTCAAAGATTTTCTGGGTCGTCAGACTTTAGCCGACTATGTATAGTGGCTAAAGCAGCGATGAACGCAATTATTTAATGGTATTATTTACATCATATTAACGATATTTACCGTTGCGCAAGCTATCAATGCGGCAGTTTCGGTACGTAAACGTTCTTCTCCAAGGCTTATCGCACGGCATCCCCTTTCCAGCGCTAGTTTAATTTCGTCCTTCGTAAAGTCGCCTTCAGGGCCAATTAAAATCAAAACATTGCTATTTGGCGTGTAGGCAGTTTTTAATAACTCTTTCGAGCTGTCTTCGCAATGGGCAATAAAACCATTGTTAGATTCCGTTAAGGATACGATAAAATCTTTGTATCGGGTAGCTTTATTAAGCACAGGCACATATGCTTTAAGCGATTGTTTGGCGGCTGCTACAATTACTTTTTCTAACCTTTCGTGTTTAATCACCTTTCTTTCTGAGTGATCACAGATAATGGGGGTGATGTTGTCTATTCCTATCTCGGTCGCCTTTTCCAGAAACCACTCAAAGCGTTCGATATTTTTTGTTGGTGCTACAGCCATATGAATGGAATAGCTGCGTGGTTCCGTAGTTTGGGTGTCGATAATGTTTAAAACACATTTTTTTGGATTGGCCTCAGTGATACTTGCTGTACACACAGAGCCTCTGCCATCCATCACACGCACTATGTCGCCTTGCTTATGCCGTAATACCCGAATACAGTGTTTTGATTCGTTCGGGGATAAAGAATAACCGTTACTTAAAAAATGAGGCTCGTAAAAAAGATGCATCCTAACAATGTTTTTTTGATAAGCAAATATAATTGTTTTGATATCACTTAGACCCTAATAGTAAAACTAAATACTGAACCTTTTTTGAGTTCCGACTCTACCCATATGGATCCTCCCAGGAGGTGAACGAGACTGCGTGTTATAGACAAGCCAAGCCCGGTTCCCGAGGGCAGGGTTTGTGTGTTGTTGGCCTGCCTGAAGCGTTCAAAAATAATTTTTTGGTCTTCTGATGTTATGCCCTGACCGGTATCCGAAACAATAAAGGTGAGTAAGCCATTGTGAGTGGGGTGATATTTTAAAACAATACCTCCTTTGTTTGTAAACTTTACCGCATTGGATATTAAATTCAACAGGATTTGTTCAAGCCTGTAGGGGTCAGAATTAATAAATACGGCGCCTTGATCTGTTGCGTTGACCAAACTTAGCGTAATGTTTTTTTTGCGGGTCTTAATTAATGTTTTTCCTGCATACATAACGTTTGTAAGTAGTTTATTTAGGTCAAAACGTTCCTTGCGGATGGTAAGCTGCCCAGATTCGATTCTCGAAAAATCAACGATGTCGTTAATAATGTTCAATAAATTCTCGCCACTATTTTTAATCTGCGATAGATAATCTTTAATTTCTGAGGGACTTAGGTTGTAGTTTATCAATATATCTGAGAAACCAAGTATAGCGTTCATGGGTGTGCGTATTTCATGGCTCATATTGGCCAAAAAAGAGGATTTTAAGCGATCGCTTTCCTCCGCTTTTTCTTTAGCTATTTTCAGCTGCCTTTCAAACTCTTTTCGCGACGATATATCCTTGGTAATGCCGGTGATGCGAACGGGCGCATTATTTATGTCATATTCTGTTACTTTACCTTGAATAGAGAAATAGCGAAAGGAGCCATCTTGCATACGCATGGGAAGCTCTAGTTTTAATACAGGAGTATCGCCATTGAGGTGGAGTAAAAAGGCTTTCTCCATCTTTGGTACATCCGCTGCTCTGAACTGTTTATGCCAATTGTCGAAGTCTAAGGCTAAGTCCTTTGTGGATTGGTACCCCAGCAATAAAGCATAATTTTTGCTGTACACTATTTTACGAGTTGGTAGCTGTATGTCCCACATCCCCTCGTTGGCTCCATTCAGTGCTAGTTCCAGACGCTCCTCACTCTCCAAAAGCTTCCGTTCAATGCTTTGCCGCTTTGCGATGTTTCGTATCAAAACGATTATAATAACAAGCAATAGTATAAGTGCACCTAAAAAGAAGGCGAATTGTTTATTGTAACGGATGTAAAATGGTATTTGTTTGTTTATGAATGTGGTGTGTTTGGGTAGTTGGCCGGAGTTAAGGTGGTATTTATTTAAAATGTTGTAATCAAAGGTAGCATGATACGAAGTGGCCATTAAATCGGGAAAGTGCAGATGTGGTTTGTCTATTCTATTTGTTAGAAGTTCTGCTGCCTTATAACCTTGCCTGAAACCTGAAATAACACTACCTCCGGTGATGAAATCATCTAACAAAAAATCCCAAAAACTATATATTGGGATTTCAATATCTTTAAAAAGTTCCGAACTTATATTTTTTATGCTGACAGGGACATCATCTATTTTAGAATATAAGCTCAAAAGTATAATAGCTTTGTTCTCAGGTGATAATTGTTTCAGTTTATCCTTAATCTTCCTATAGTCGCTTCCGTCCAGTATTTTGCAGGGGATTTTTGCATTGTATTGCTTCAATTCTTCATCAAAACGACTCCGAAAAAAAAATCCGGATAAGGTATTATCAGTGATAACAATAAGCGAATCGGTATTTGGCTGCAAAGAATAAAGGAGGTCTAAAGTTCTTTTTACATCTATATCTTCCCTTATGCCCTTAATTCTTTGTGTGTTATACTGATAATTGTCGATGTTATTGACACCACAAAACGTAACAGGTATGTTTTTGCCCCAAATATTGTCGCCCTCCTTTAAATAAAACTCAAAAGCGTAGTTGTCGGAGCAAATGATGCCATCAATATTTATTTTGCTGTAGGCATTCTTGTACAGGTTTACCAGCTCCGAAAAATGCGTTCCACCTTCAAAGCGTTTCGAGTCAAGGTACTCTACAAATAACTCGGCTTTATTATTTGGTACAATGGCATCTCTAACGCCTCGGGTTACATCATCCGTCCATTGATATCCCACGTGATAGGAGTTAAGTAATAGGATATTTTTGTCACCTTTTTCTTGTGCCTGCACCACAACAAAGGTTGTTAAATAAATAATATAGCTAAAAAATAACCTCATGGATTATAAATTAAAAAACTTTTGTTTTTAAAGTTAAAAAAATGCTCCGGACTACACATTCAGGGTACGAAAAAAAATAAAAGGATTCTTTGGCTCAGCCTTTTATGTCACTAAACGCTGACTTTTATCATGTCATGACCAGTGTAAACAATGACTAATTTCATTAAATTAAGCAGGTATTCTTTTGTAAATTTGTAAGAGTGCAGTAATCAGATGTAATACTGCCATCTTAAAAAATGAAAATTATTTTACTATAAAAATTTAAAGTTATGCCTAAAGGGATATTCAGAGTACCTACAGCCAAAAATGAGACGGTATTGAGCTATGCACCCGGATCGCAAGAAAGAAAAGAGCTGGAAGCACAATTAAAGGCTTTTAAACAGCACGAAGTGGACATCCCCATGTATATAGGCGGACAGGAAATCAGAACCGGGAATAAGATTTCGATGCATCCCCCGCATAATACCAAGCATTGTTTGGGGTATTATCACCAAGGCGACGAAACGCATGTTTACAAAGCTATTGATGCCGCTTTAACCGCCAAGAAAAAATGGGCCGACTTGAGCTGGGAACATCGGGCATCTATATTTTTAAAAGCGGCCGAATTGGTGGCAGGCCCGTACCGGCAAAAGCTGAACGCAGCTACTATTTTAGGGCAATCGAAAAATGCTTACCAGGCCGAGATAGATTCGGCCTGCGAACTGGCCGATTTTTTACGTTTTAATGTGCAATATATGTGCGATGTATATGCCCAGCAACCGGAGTCGTCGCCGGGCATATGGAATAGGGTGGAGCACCGTCCCTTAGAAGGCTTTGTATTTGCCCTTACCCCCTTTAATTTCACCGCCATTGCCGGTAACTTGCCAACGGCACCTGCCATGATGGGCAACACCGTTGTTTGGAAACCTTCGAAATCGGCCGTTTACTCTGCAAAGGTTTTGATGGAGGTATTTATGGAGGCGGGTGTGCCTGCCGGAGTTATCAATTTGGTTTACGCATCAGGTCCCGTTATGGCAAAAGTTGTTTTTGGACATCCTGAGTTTGCCGGTATTCATTTTACAGGATCCACCGGTGTATTCCAAAGTATGTGGAAAACCATAGGCGCCAATATCGAAAAGTATAAATCGTATCCGCGTATTGTAGGCGAAACGGGTGGTAAGGATTACATCCTGGCGCATAAATCGTGCGATGCCAAAGCGGTAGCCACAGCAATTGTACGTGGAGGTTTTGAATACCAGGGGCAAAAGTGCTCGGCTGCCTCGAGGGTTTACATTCCCCAAAGTCGTTGGGACGAGATAAAAACTTATGTGGGTAATCAGTTGTCAGAAATAAAGGTTGGCGACCCGGAAGATTTCTCCAATTTTGTTAATGCAGTCATCGACGAGGCGTCCTTCGATAAACTTGCTGCTGCAATTGATGAGGCTAAAGCAAGCAAAGAGGCTCAGGTTATTTTTGGTGGTAATTATGATAAGACGGAAGGTTATTTTATTGAACCCACCATCATACAAACAACAAATCCTAAATATATTACCATGCAGGAGGAGCTGTTTGGGCCTGTACTCACCTTGTATGTTTACGAGGACAATAAGTTTGAAGAAACAATGGATATACTGGACAGTACTTCTGTTTATGCACTTACCGGAGCTATATTTTCGCAGGATAGGTATGCCGCCGAATTAGCTACCCAAAGGTTGGTAAATACAGCAGGTAATTTTTATATTAACGACAAGCCAACGGGCGCAGTAGTGGGTCAGCAACCTTTTGGTGGAGCCAGAGGTTCGGGTACCAACGACAAGGCCGGATCGGCTATTAACTTGATGCGTTGGGTAAGCCCGCGTACTATCAAGGAAACCTTTGTTCCGGCACACGATTACAAATATCCTTTTTTAGGATAACATAAAAGAGTAGTGCTTTGTGCAGGGGCGAATATTTACACGTTGTAAGTATTCGCCCCTGCAAGTAATTGGTGTTTTTTTGCAGCTATTGCGCTATAATACGCCTATTCCTTTACCACTAAATCGCTTACCTTTACTCCGGCATAAAGCAAACAAATGGTAACAGACACTAGTATGAACAACTTCTGAATATTCCAAAAAAATCTGTCCCCGGCCAATATAAAACGTTTGCTCCAGTTCAGTACACGAAAAAATTATAATATATTTTTTTGTTACGGACGCAACCTTAGTATAAATCTTACATCTTGTTTTAAACTTTATCCTATGTTTATGTTTTGAGTTGGAGTGGTAAAGGTTTAACTTTGAAACAACAAGGATATTTTAATGAGCGTGAAGAACCTTACCGAAATTATAAAACAATGCCAAAGGAATAATTCCAAAGCGCAAAAAACTTTGTACCAGAAGTTTTCGCCTTGGCTGTTCGGTGTGTGCTTGCAGTATTGTAAGGATAGGACGGATGCTGAGGATAATTTACAGGACGGTTTTATCAAGATTTTTACTAACATCGATAAATTTAGGTTCGAAGGTTCTTTTGAAGGTTGGATGCGAAGGATAATGGTAAATACGATTATAGAATCTTTCCGGAAAAAAAATCCGGTATATCTGGTCGATTCCATGGAAACCTATCAGATAGAAGATGAAGAAAGTACAGATGACGTTCCGCTACATTCTTCCAGGGAGCTGCTCCAAATAATAGAGTCGTTGCCACCAAAGTATAAGCTGGTATTTAACCTTTATGCACTCGAGGGTTTATCCCATCAGGAAATATCCGAAATGCTGGATATATCCGTAGGCACCTCAAAGTCGAATTTGTCGCGTGCCCGTAAGATTTTAAAACAGAAGCTATCTTTGAAAAAAGACAGCAAAACGCAAACAGCTTGAAGAAAAAAACGGCACGGAAGGAGTAAATAGTTAATTTTAATACGGTAGAAAATGTACCAGTACTGAATGCAAAAACTTTGCTTATTTAATTAACGAAGCGGTTGGCAACAAAAACCAAATACCAATGAAAATAACAAACATGGAGCTGCATCCGATCTTAAAAATATAATTATCTACGGATGAAAAAAAACAATAATATAGACCGTATTTTTTCCGAAGGCCTGGCCAACTATTCCGAAACGCCTCCTGCTTTTGTATGGGAGGCAATAGGTGAGGGAATGCAAGGAGCCAAGGGAACTAAGAAAGCACTGATTATATGGCGGAGTCTGGCTGCCGCCGCTGTGATTGGACTTGTGTTTTTGGGAGGCCTGTTTTGGCATAACATAAACAAAAGTAACGCAATAGCCGATGCTGATTTGCAACAGGTAGGTTCGCTTGAGCACTTATCGGAGGATGAAAATAAGGGAGCATATAAATATAAGGGGGCTGGCAACAGTAAAGCGGATATGGCTAATGATGCTATGCGCAACGGACAAACCCAAACCGGGCTAAACGAAAGCAAGCCGTACGAAATTGTCGATAAGTCCCGGTTTGACAATGTGGTACAGGCCAATCCTGCAAGTGCATTAGCCTCAGTAACTAGCGCAAAAATATTGACTGCCGAAGAGAACATAGTTGCAGGGGAGGGAGGTAATGCTTCAGATAGTCAGCAGTATGCGGCAGTAGATAACAACTCCGTTTATACAAATAGGAGGGGTACGGGGTATGAAATTGAAAACAGCAATACCCCAGTGCTTCAAAAAATAGACGAACATGCAGATTTTAGACTGGCCGATTACAAGGGGGTTGATGCCAATCGGATTTTTAAGGATAAAAATAAGGCTGCATTAAAAGCTGGTACCATCAATAGTTTAATGCAGGCTTTCGATAAGCAAATATCTTCTCCTGAAACAGAGAAAAGGGCTTTGCAGTTTGCCTTGGGAGGTCAGTTTTCGCCCAGCTATTCGTATCGTGAAACAGGATCGTCTGGTGCTTCCGGCAGGTCTGCTGTCAACGAAGACGGTATCGTGTCGTACACGGGAGGGATAAACCTGAATGTAAAAACACGGAAAAGATGGGAAATAGAAACCGGGGTGTATTATTCGCAGGTGGGACAAAAGTTTAGCAACCCGCTGATTGGTCACCCGGACAAAATGTTTTTATCTGCCGGATCGGATGCGGGTGTCCAAAGCAAAAAACCCAATCTGCAAAACTCCTTGGGCAATATTGCCTTAGATCCTTCATCTCAAAAGGAATTAGTAAAAGAAGTAGCTATCACTAATGGAGCTTTCCGTTTAAATTCGGACAACCTTGGCTATTCACCAAATCAAGTGGACGCCATAACAGTACAGCAAGAGTTGGATTACATTGAGGTGCCTTTACTTTTGCGTTACAATCTGATCGATAATTTAGTGGGGCTGTCGGTGTCGGGCGGAATGAGTGCCAATTTTTTGATTGATAACAATGCCTACCGGGTAGAAAACAGCTCAAAAGATAGGATCGGAGAAACGCAGGGTATCAACGAAATAAGTTATAGTGCCATATTTGGTATGGGGTTGCGTACCCCCATATTTAAATCGCTCGATTTTAACCTGGAGCCCAGGCTAAGGTATTTTATGAATTCGGTAAGTGATAGTCCCGGAAGTAGTTATAAACCTTATTCAATTGGAATTTATACCGGGGTAAGCTATCGTTTTTAACAATATTCGTGTTCGCCATAACGGATATTTAGTGCATCTAAGAAAATTCGGATATTTTTGTGTGGCTCGATAAAAAACGCCAAAGACAAGCGTAACGCAGTATTTGGCGTTTTCTTATAGCCACTATTTACCATTATTCGTTTTAATACATTACTTTTGGTAAACACTTTTTGGTAAAAATACAGCTATGTTTTTAAAAATCTACGAAGAAAATCCTAATCCGAAAGATATAAGGGAAGTGGCCGAAGCCTTACGTAAAGGTGCCATCGTTATTTATCCTACCGACACCATTTATGGTATTGGTTGCGATATAAATAATGCAAGGGCTGTGGAAATGATTGCCCGCATAAAAAATATCAACTTGAAAAAAGACCACCTGTCATTTGTTTGTTACGATTTGAGCCAAATAGCTGAATATACTAAAAGTTTGGATAACAGTACTTTTAAGGTAATGAAGAGGAATCTGCCGGGACCATTTACTTTTATCGTGAACGCCAACTCCAATGTGCCTAAGCTTTTTAAAAACAACAAAAAAACGGTGGGCATAAGAGTGCCCGATAACAATATTATCCGGGAGCTCGTTAAGGAATTGGGTAACCCTATTTTAAGTACATCGGTACACGATGACGATGAGATAATAGAATATACCACCGATCCTGAACTTATTTACGAAAAATACCAGCATATGGTGGATATAGTTATCGATGGTGGATACGGCGATAATAAACCCTCTACTATTGTGGACTGCACCGGTGGTGGTTTTGATATACTTAGGCAGGGAAAGGGCGAGCTGGAGTTTTAAAAAAGAAGAAGTCCTTACTTCTCCCCAAAATGGGGGAGAGATAGATCGTGAAGGCCCTTACGAGGTATTCGGGTGGGACGATAGGAATGGTTGTTTTTTATCATTTAAGCGTTCGCATCACCTATCTCAAACCTATTATATGTTTCAAACTTCCATATTTCAAGCACCTTATTTATGGAAAGTTCGTAAGGCTTGTAATCGCGGTTGGTAGACACCAGCAACAGGCTTTGTTTTTTTTGTAGTTGCTTGTACAGCAACTTAAATACGATACCCTCGTCGCGGGTTACCACGATGCAAGGGGTTCCGTCCTTTATTTCTTCCCAGTTTTCGAGATACGAACAAGTTACCCACGCCCCCTCAGGTACGGGAAGCATCGAGTCGCCACGGATTTGGAAAGTACGGTAGGTTTTATCCTTGGGTAAAAAAGGCAGCGAAAATCTCTCCAGCGAGCCTATAAAATCCAAATCGCCATAGCTGTTGGTGTAACCGGCTTGTGCTTTCAGAGGTACTATTTCAATATTTTCATCCCCCTGGCTATCCACCGAAATAGTGAGCAGGCGTAACTTTTTACCTGTTACGTCCACATCAAAACCATCTTCTATTTGCGTAAGCTGAAATTCTGACAGAGCCTGCAAATTGTACCGTAACAGGGCATCGATAGAAAGATGGAAGTATTCGGCAAATCTGATGAGTACCTTAAATGGCGGCTGAACATTTTTTTCGTAACCGGCCAGGGTAGTCCGCGTAAGTTCCAGTTGAGCTGCCAGATCGGCCTGAGACAATTTGCGCCGTTTACGTAAAAATTTAATATTGTCGGGGAAGTACATGATGTATGTTTTGTAATTTATGTTTCTGTGTTCGGACAGCTTGTTTATTGACAAACAAGAAAAGCGATTTGTACATCGGGTAACAATATATTTACCAATCTTTAATTTTTGCCTGAATAAACGTTTCTATCTTTTTAGGGATAAAAGAATGCTGCTATTTGGATTCACCATCATTAAAAAATATCGTATTTCCTTTCAAATATATAAACTTTTGACTAATTTATTGTCAAAATAATGACGAAATAATCGACAATAGTGAAAAGAACAATTTTACATCTGGATTTGGACACCTTCTTTGTATCGTGCGAAAGATTGTTAGACAGCCGGTTGAACCATCGCCCGGTGCTTATTGGTGGCACTTCTGACAGGGGTGTGGTGGCGGCTTGCAGCTACGAGGCACGCACCTATGGCATCCACTCGGCCATGCCCATGAAACTGGCGCGCATGTTATGTCCCGATGCCGTGGTGATACGGGGCAGTAGCGGTATCTACAGCAAATTTTCGGATATGGTAACGGATATCATCAAAGAGCGTTCGCCCCTGTTCGAGAAATCCTCTATCGACGAGTTTTATGTGGATATCACCGGTATGGACAAATTTGTGCGCAGCAGCTATATGTGGTCGCAGGAGCTTAGGCAAATCATTTTAAAGGAGACCCATCTGCCCATATCCTTTGGGCTGTCCACCAGCAAAACAGTTTCGAAAGTAGGCACGGGCGAAGCAAAGCCCAACAACCATATCCGGATTGCAGAAGGGAAGGAGATGCCTTTTCTGGCTCCGCTATCCATAAAAAAAATACCCATGGTGGGCGATAAAACCTATCATAAGCTCCGCAGCATGGGCATCGAAAAAATTAAAACAGTGCAGGATATGCCCGTGGAGCTCATAGAGCGCGTGCTGGGGAAAAATGGCACTGCGATATGGAAAAAAGCCCAGGGCATAGACAACACGCCCGTGATAGCATGGCACGAGCGCAAGTCCATCTCTACCGAACGAACTTTTGAGAAAGATACCACCGATGTAATCAAACTACGCAGCATACTGATAGCCATGGCCGAAAGTCTGGCTTATCAGCTCCGCAACGGCAACAAACTAACGGCCTGTATCACCCTTAAAATAAGGTATTCCGATTTTCAGACCTACACCAAACAAAGGCGGGTGCCCTATACCTCGCTCGACCACACCATTATTGAAACCGTATTGGATTTATTCGAAAAAATGTACGACCGACGGGTGCTTATCCGGCTTATAGGGGTGCGCCTGAGCCACCTGGTTGGGGGGAGCTACCAAATCAGACTTTTTGAGGATTCGGAGAAGATCATAAGGCTGTACCAGGCTATGGACCGTATGCGCGACCGCTACGGGCAACATGCCGTAAAGCGTGCCGTAGGAATGGAGGTGAAAAGCATAGGTGGCACCAATCCTTTTAATGGCCAGCCGACCGTGATACCGGCGCATAGGAGGATTTGAGCAGCCTTCAGTAAGCAGTTAGTTAGCAGTTAGCAGTATGTGTAAAACAGGGAGCGGAGAGTGATTTGTTGAACCTCAGGGGGCGACTTTAAGCGCCATGTAAATGTCGCGCTCTGAGTAGGTGAGCGGTGAGCAAAATAGACTCCATCCCTGTGTCTTTGGCGTAGTACTGCATAAACTTATTTTGTGCGCCATGCAAGCTCTTCCCTCTCCCATTTCCATTAAGGGAGAGCCTGTTCCGAATTTACTTCGGAAGGGAAGTACCGCACCGCAGGTGTGGGGATGGGGGTTAGTTAGGTTTGTTTCTTTGCATGAGTTTGTTTAGGGGAAAGACCTACAACCACCCCGTTTGACCTGTCCGGCTCCTGACGGATATTTCGTGCCTCAATATCATCCACCTTCCGAATGCGAGTTCGGGACAAGCTCTCCTTTAAAAAAGGAGGGGAACTGCATGGCGCAAAAAACAGATTATTTTTATGCTTTTAAATTGTCATTCATATTATAGTTTTAAATACGGGGCGCTCTCGGTGGAGGAACTTTTAAAAGAAGTTTCGCAGGGAGGGCATGCCGCCGTGGCTTTGACCGATATTAACAATACGGCCACCAGCCTGGAGTTTGTGCGCCTGGCTCCCGAACATACTATCCGACCCCTTGTGGGTGTGGATTTTAGGAATGGCGCCCGGCAGCAATATGTGGGCATCGCCAAAAATGCCGACGGATTTAGGGAGATAAATGAGTTTTTATCACCTCACCTGCATAATGGCCGGGAGTTTGAACCCGATGCACCCGAATTTGATGATGTATTTGTCATCTATCCTTTTCAATCGCAACTACGAAAATTGGAGGACAATGAGTTTATCGGCATAAGTCCGCAAGATTTGCGTAACCTGCCTTTTAATCCCTGGAAAAAGCATCTGGATAAATTGGTGATACTGCAAACGGCTACCTTTCGCAACAAGCGCGACTATAATATCCACCGCCTGCTGCGGGCCATCGACAAAAACACCCTGCTGAGTAAACTCGCCAGAGAAGAACAAGCCAGTTTCGACAATCAATATAAAAGTGCGGCAGAGCTTTTGGCCATTTACGAGAACTATCCACAAATTATTGCCAACACCCAACGTTTGCTCGATGCGTGCAGCATGGAGTTTGATTTTACAACCAATAAAAATAAAAAGCTGTTTACCGATTCGGAGGAGCATGATTTCCAGTTATTAAAACAAGAGGCGCACAAAGGGCTGAAATACAGATACCATAAAGTTACGGATAAGGTAAAAGAGCGCTTGAATAAGGAGCTAAAGGTGATCAGGGAGCTTAACTTTTGTGCTTATTTCCTCATCAACTGGGATTTGGTGCAATATTCGCTGGGCAAGGGGTATTACCATGTAGGCAGAGGCAGTGGAGCCAATAGCCTGGTGGCCTATCTGCTGCGCATCACCAATGTGGACCCCGTGGAGCTGGATCTGTATTTTGAGCGTTTTATCAATCCTTATCGCACCTCGCCCCCCGATTTCGACATCGATTTTTCCTGGACCGACCGCGACGATATCACCCGTTACTTGTTCGATACCTATGGCTGGAACCGCACGGCTTTGCTGGGCACTTTTATTACCTTTAACCATAAATCGGCCTTTAGGGAGATAGCTAAGGTGTTCGGACTGCCCGAGGAGGAAATCACGCGATTGCAAAAGGATCCTGACCCCAAACGTGCCGACGAGTACGGCCAATGGGTTATTCGCTATAGCCAATATATTGCCAATTTTCCGAGCCATGCGAGCATCCACTCCTGTGGCATATTAATATCTGAAGAGCCTATCAGCAATTTCTCTTCTACGCAGCTATTGCCCAAGGGCTTCCCTTCTACACAGTTCGATATGTACATTGCTGAGGATCTGGGGCTGCACAAGTTTGATGTCCTCAGCCAACGGGGGTTGGGCAAGATAAAGGACACCCTGACCATCATCAAACAAAACCATGGCATAGATATCGATATCAACAACACCCGATTGTTTATGGAAGACCCTCGCGTAAAACAGATGCTAAAAAAAGGGGAAGCCATCGGTTGTTTCTACATCGAATCGCCTGCCATGCGTATGTTGTTGACCAAGCTCAAAGCCGAAGATTACAAAAGGCTGGTGGCGGCCAGCTCCATCATACGGCCGGGTGTGGCCAAAAGCGGCATGATGCGGGAGTATATCATCCGCTTTCAGGACAAGGCCAAACGTGAAGAAGCCAAACGTGCCCTGCCCGAACTATATTCAATACTGGAAGAAACTTACGGGGTAATGGTGTATCAGGAGGATGTGATTAAAGTGGCACATTATTTTGCCGGGCTGGCGCTTGACGAGGCGGATGTGCTGCGCCGTGGCATGTCGTGGAAGTTTAAACAGCGGAACGAATTCGGGAAAGTACGCGATAAGTTTTTTACCAACTGCCGAAAAAAGGGTTATGCCGACACAGTAGTACAGGATATTTGGCGACAGATAGAGAGTTTTGCCAACTACGCCTTTGCCAAAGGGCACTCGGCCAGCTATGCGGTAGAAAGCTTTCAGGCGCTTTATTTAAAGGCCTACTACCCGCTGGAATACATGGTGGCTACGCTGAACAATGGCGGTGGTTTTTATTCGCCTCAACTGTACTTGCACGATGCCGTGATGCACGGTGCTAAGGTAGAGGTGCCCTGCATTAACCGTAGTTTTTGGGAGAATACCATTAATGGGAATACCATTTTTCTGGGTTTTTATCTGCTACGCGACCTCGAAAAGGAAATTGTGAAAAACATATTGGACGAAAGGGGCATAAACGGAAACTACCTCAACCTCAGGGATTTTATTCAACGTGTGCCCATTAGTCTGGAGCAATTGATTATCCTTATCCGTATTGATGCTTTCAGGTTTACGGGCATCGGCAAAAAAGAGCTCCTCTGGGATGCGCACTTTTTGTTGGGGCACAACAAAAAAACCAAACCCGAAAGAACCCTGTTCCAAACGGAGGTAAAAGAGTTTCAACTTCCGGCTCTTTGGAAACATCGGCTAGAAGATGCCTTTGATGAGATGGAGTTGCTGGGGCTGTCGATCCGCTCGCCTTTTGAGTTGATAAAAGATGAGCTCCCCTCCTCGCTCAAGGCCTGTCATCTGCCACAACTATTGGGCAAGCTGGTGCGTATAGTGGCTTACCTCATCCACCGCAAGCCCACCCGTACCTCTAACGGTAAAACCATGTTTTTTGGCACCTGGATAGATATGGACGGACATTGGATAGATACGGTACATTTTCCTCCCACCGCACAGCTCTACCCTTTCCGAGGCCCGGGTTGTTACTGCATCGAGGGAACGGTGGTGGATGAATATGGTTTTTTGAGCATTGAAGTGAGCAGGATGGAGCGGATGGCTAACTTTAGTTTGGAGAGCGTGTGATGGGGATACTGTTAAGGTGCGAAGGGGCAGGTAGTTTTTTTTCGATATCGAGATGCTGCCCGGGGCAATAAGAGGTTCTAAGAAGTTCTTTTAGTACTTCTTAGCATCCTCCATTGCTTAGTGGTAAACAGCCAGCTCTTAGTAGTTAATCATCATCTCTGCATCCTCCACTATTACCTCGTAAAAATACCCTGCTCCAAAATCTTTATTTAGATTGAGGGTTCCTTTAAACGATTGCACTTGATTAATTGGAGGTACCTGGTTGCTAGTCAGGGTAAGGTCAAATTTATCATTGTGTCCGGTGCCATCTTGCAGATGAATCCAGTTTTTACCCATGATGCTTTTGTTTACCTTCACCACTGTTCCTTTTATCTCCACTTGTTTATTGGCATACCGTTGTGGATCGGCAAAAATTTGTGCGATAGTCAACTCACCCTCTGATTTTTGGATGGAAACATCGCTGTTTTTTGGCACAACTACCTTACCCGAATGGCCGTGCGGTGCCTGCATTATAGGGGTGTTAGTAACTGCTTTTTGTCCTAAGGGAGTTTTACTGATGTTATTGATAAAATCTACCGTCTCGAAATCCCGGTTCAGTTCCTTGCTATGAAAATCTTTCATTGGCAGCCCCTTGTCGTAGTAATACCTGTCGCCGGGCATGGCTTCTAATTTGCTAACGGCCACCCATCGCTCACTTTGGTTTTCACTTACTTTTAGATAGGTGTATTTTGTGGTTTGGAGAACCTCCTGAACAACAAATACTTTTTCGTCTGTTGGCATGGCCTGCTGTGATGAGCCGGAGTTATTGTTTCTTCCACATGCTGTGATGACGGCTAGTATCAGTAAGGTTTGTAATATTTTTGTTTTAAGCATCGTTTTCAGGTTTAAATAGATTTAGTGTTACAATTATCTGATAAATACAAAGCTCCTACATTAACACAAATAAGGCGCTTTTTGTTGAAGCACTACTTATAATAAAACGTTGTATTTACTATTTGATTCAATTGAAAGGCATAATAAACCCTTATAAAGTTATTTTATTCACGTGTAAGCCCTCGCTTTGAACGGATCTGGCAAATTTTACGGCAGGTTTACCAAAAATCACCATATAGCCAATAGCATGGTCTTCCGGAATACCCATTGCCTCTTTTAATTCCGGAGCTATATGGTCGAACACAGTCTTTAAAAATCCGTTCCACAGGGTTCCTATGCCATGTGTATTGGCCAATAGTTCAAAGTAACTTAACGATATCACACAGTCAGCCATTGACGAGGCAATAGCTTTGGGTGCCGAAGCGATTATAAAGTGGGGTGCATCCCTAAAAAGTACATCTATCCCTTTTTCGTTCCAAAGGTTTTGAAAATTGCCGAACATAGCCATGGCAGGCGGTAAGGTATTTGCATCTTTTGCTTTTTTAATGGCATCGTACACCAGCGAACGTACCTTGGCCAGGCCTTCGCGATCCTCGGTGACAGAAAGTAACACCTGATTTTTATTGTGCCCCGTGGGCGCATAAGCGGCTGTTTCCAAAAGCGCTAAAACCAATTTCTTGCTTAGCTCTTCCTTTTTAAATTTACGGATAGAGCGACGTGTTTTCATCAACCTTTCCAACGATTTGGAGTTTGGAATTTCCCCGTTTACAGGAATGCTGTCGTCCGGATCTTTACCCCATATGGACAAGGCCGCCGTTGGGCAAACCGCCAAACAGTGTTGACATTTGATACAATTTTTTTCTTTCCCTTCTTTTATTTCAGGAATTCCTTTTTTTCCATCGATAATCAATGTTGGACACTCCTGTGAACAAATCCCGCATTGGGTACATTTATCTTTGTTGATTTTAAAATCTATCATTTAAACTGTTTTTTGCTATTTAAATAACTTTGGCAAAGGTGATAAAAAAAATGAATCAAACGAAGCTGTGCTAACCCGTACTGCAATTACAAGTTGATTTTCTGATTTTAAAAGGAGAAAGCAGGTATGCCGGATACCGGTTTTGGATCTTGTAAAATAAACAATATTACTTTTCTTATAAAACGTATCTTAAAATTTAAAAAATAAGCACTATTTTGCATTCCCATTTATTATGCCCATTTATTAGGAGTTATATGGACACGATTGATTATATAGAGAGAAGTACCAATAAGATTAAAAAAGAATATGTAGTTGCCAAAGGAGCATTAAGATGGCTGTACTATACCCCCGGTGGAAAAATTACACTGCACATGCTTTTAAAGCGAAAGCTTGCCTCTACCATAGTGGGTCACTTTATGAACAGCCCCCTATCGTACAACCAGGTGAACAAGTTTATCAAAAAGCACAAGGTCGATCTGTCTCTGTACCATGACGAGGGAGGGTATAAAACTTTTAATGAATTTTTTCATCGGAGAATAAAAAAAGAAAAGCGACCTATAGGAGAAGCCCTGGTATCGCCAGCAGACGGTAAGTTGTTGGCGTTTCAGAACCTGAGCCACCTGCCTACTTTTTTTATCAAAGGATCGGAGTTTGCCCTGCACGAATTCTTGAGCGACGAGCATTTGGCCGAAAAATATAAGGATGGCTCAATGGTTATCGTGCGCCTGGCACCAACTGATTATCACCGTTACCATTTTCCGGTAAGTGGTTTGGCCACCGAAAGCAAGTCGCTAAAAGGTAGGTATTTTTCAGTATCGCCGGTAGCTATGAAAAAAAGCATTAAGATATTAAGTCAGAACCGGAGGGTGTTTAACCTCATCAAATCCAAAGAGTACGGCGATGTGTTGATGGCCGAAATTGGTGCCACTTTGGTCGGCAGCATCGTGCAAACGTATAAACCCAACAGCGTGGTGAAAAAAGGGGACGAAAAAGGCTATTTTGCCTATGGGGGTTCAACCATTGTGCTCATCTTTGAAAAAGATAAAATCACAATTGATGCTGATTTGCTCAAAAATACAAAAAGACATCTGGAAACGGAGGTTAAAATGGGAGAGACTATTGGAAGATAGTGTTTTATAGTATTTATTTAGCAGTAATCATACAAGCTGGTATGGCCAGCCAAATAATTTGTTGTTAATTTATTTGGATCTGCTATATCTGACTCTTCAATTAGAGATACAAAAAAACTACCGCGCTAACAGATCGTTCATATTATACGATCTCATAAGACAACTTGAGTCGTAGTGTTAATAAGTTACGCTATTAAGCTAAGTGAGATGCAAAGGTAGGTGGAAAAATTAAAGATGATAACTATTAATAGGGTGTTTTTGATTGTAGCCACAACATCTTTTAGTAATCCTGATATAACACTGACTCGCACATTGCATTTAGCATAAGCTATTCCCAATTTAGTCTGGTATTTAAAGAAATTTAGGCCGGCACATTCATAATATTTTTATTGCAGATGAAAAAATCTGAGCTATCGCTTTAAGGTTGATCCGGATGTAGTAATAGAATCGATGAATGTGTTAGAGCCATCATTGGATAGCCCATTATATGGAAGAAAAGCTGATAAGCTTGGATTGTCATTATTATCGAAAAAGGTTAAAGGCTTGTGAGATTTACAGCTGGCAGCAATCGTAAAACCATGGAGGTGTTGCCCAAAATGGGGTGTGTCACTAAAAATAACACTGTGCTAAAACTTGCCATAAGTGTTGAGCTACACAGAAATCCTAAAATAAATGTCACACTAAGACAAAAGTCATTGGTGGTAGTTGGTGGTCAGCAAGTTACCGTGAGATCTTGATATTTGATAGACCCCTAAGACTATAAAAGAAATTGATGTAGCTGAGGATAAAAGTAGCAAGAAAGAATAGGGAATTAGAGGCAATGTGGCGTTATGCAAAGTGACCACCAAAAGAAATAAAATTGCCAGCTATGTAACGATCATTGCCAAAAGAAACAGTTTAATAGATGTGACCAAACACAACAATAAACGGACGCAATAATTAATACAGATCCAATAAAGTAAGATGAAATTTGGACACGATAAAGCTCCCCTGCTCGTATTTGTTGATGGTAAAGGAATGCCCGGCAATACGTTCAAAATCATCAATCCCGCAACCATCGAATCCACCATTGTAGCGAAAGTCAAGAGGCAGCCGATAGACATGCGGCCAAAGCTGTACATGGTGCTATACCCATAAGGCTTTAAAAAGAAAAGAATCGGATAGTAAAAGTGTGGAATAAATTGAATAAAACAGGATGTCTCTTTAAGATAATCTGTTTTTATTTAGGTTTTGATCTTGCTTTTTTCATTTCGACCCAAAGTATCCAATGTTCTGATTTACATATATATCCACATCTTAAATTTCGATTATGTCTGTTATTTACGTGTTTGGCACCGATTCAGGATATTTCATCAAAACAGCGTATATTCTTATCCTTATATCCTTGACATTTTATTTTTAAAGGCGTTAATTATAGTGCACTTATACTAAAAGTACTCATACTACAATAATTAAATCCTTCCGTTATGAAACGTATTTTTACCCTCGCATTAATTTTAATGGCCTTTTTTTGTGTAAAACCTATCCAAGCCGCAGATTTTGGTGGTACGGTATCTGCCAACACAACCTTAACCCAGGCTAACAGCCCCTATAACATTACCAGTAATGTTACCGTCAATGCCGGCGTCACCCTCACCATCGAGTCGGGTGTCGAAATCCGTTTTGGCAGCAACATGTATTTTGTGGTCAGAGGAACAATGAATGCCACCGGAGTTACCTTTACAGCCAACACAGCCTCTCCCTCAGCAGGCTTCTACGATGGTATCTATGTTAGTTACCAGGGATACCCCGACATCGGCGAGGTAAACCTCGATGGCTGTACCGTGGAATACGCCAGGCAACTCCATGTGCGCAACGGCTCGCTAAATCTGACGGGCTGTACGCTTCAAAATTTCAGCGGCTATGGCGTCGATGTTTATAACAAAGGGATACTCAATATAACAAATACCACTATTACAGGCGCAACTTATCCTATCTACTTTAGGGATACCAACGGTGGCAACTTTAGCTCCGGCGGAGGCAACTTACTTACCGGAAACTCCAACGACTTTGTGTTCATCAACTTCAGAGACATCGACGAATCCTTCAGGATGTACGATATGGGGATTCCGTATTATTACGATTCCGAATTGCGGATTACCGATAGCGGTACATTAGTTATAGACCCGGGTGTGCAAGTTCAAGGAAACACAGGTGCTTTTATAAACGTTAATGGAAGGATAAGTGCCGTAGGGGAGGAGAATAACCCCATACTGTTTACAACCCGAACGGGCAATACTTATTGGCTTGGACTTAATGTAAACAATTCGGCCATTGACCTGGATTGTGTTTTCAGAAACTGCATTTTTGAGAATGCCACTTATAACCATCGGCCATATAGTGCCATGGGTATTTTTGATGCTTCTCCTACCATCGATAGTTGTTACTTTCGCAATAATGCCTACAATGTAGAGATTCAGGGACGGAGCTTACCCGGTTTTTCCAACAACTCCTTTGGAGCCTCAAACCAAACAGGGGCAAACGCATATAGTATTAATACAGACTTAAACGCCGAGCCAACTTTTACCAACGATACCTTACACTTTAACAATACCGAAGCCCGTGCCATCGGTATTTTAGGCAACAATGTGGTCAACAACGGTCATTTGAAGCAACTTGATTTTGTGGGCATCAACAATATTACCTACCTCCTGGTTTCCGATGTCACCATTACCGAAACAGGTTCGCTGGCTATTGATGCAGGGGTGGTTATAAAAACAAACGATCATAGTTACGATTTGATTGCCAATGGTGCCCTTACGGGGATCGGTACCGCTGAAGCACCCATCGTTTTTACACATCGTAACGACGATAATTACGGCAACCCGGCCGACACGTACAACAATGGAGGTGGGGCTGCTATTGCTCATTCCAATGCAGGCAGAATAATGCTCAACAGCAGTGCCCTCTCAACACTCGACAACTGGCATATCCGTTATGCGGGCTATAGTTCCGGTTATTACGGTGTATATGTGCGTAACAACAATGTCATCACCAATTCAACCATTAGCAACAGTTATAGAGCTGTGTATTTTGCGGAGGACGCACAGATAATCAACAATGTATTTGAGGATATCGATTATTATCCTGTTACCCGTTACGTAAACGAAGGCAGTCCCGCTTTAATCAGCAACACCATCAATAATGCCAACACCAATGCTATAAATATCGCTGGCTTTGCCACCGATACGGTTACACTGGCTCCTATGGATTTTGCGGGATACGGCCAAGTGGCCTATCTTATCGAATCTGACAAAGCCATCCCTTCAAATGCCATCGTTAATGTTGCGCCGGGAACCGTGTTTAAATTTAACGGATCGGCCAGGTTAACTGTCAATGGCGGTCTTTCAGCTATTGGCACGGGAAGCAATAAGGTGGTGTTCACCTCCATCCACGACGACTCGGCGGCGGGCGACACCAACCTAAACGGTACCGCGAGCGCACCGGCGGCCGGTAATTGGCACGGAATATTTTTTAATGACGGCTCACTGGACAATATCAACAAGCTGGAATTTTGCGACATACGCTATCTATATTATGGGCTTACCATAAACAACTGCTTTGTGGATATGCTATCCTCAACAATGAATTTCTCCACTACCAACGGCCTCTTGATCTATGGCAGTGCCAACCCCAACGTGGCCAACAATCAATTTTATAATTTGGGTGCAGAGCCTATCCACATGGATATGTTTGCATCACCGGTTTTTTCGGGTAATACAGTAGCTAACGTGCCCAGGATGGGTATCAGCTTAAATGGCCAGACCGTAAGCGGAACAGTTCCGGTGCGAAACTTTGCCGGCATTGACACCATAACCTACGTAATAAACGAACATATGACGGTAAACGATCATTTAATCATTCCGGCCGGACTGACGTTTAAATCCAATACCGACAGGAGATGGTACGTTAACGGACGGCTTGATGTACAGGGTACTGCCGATGCTCCGGTTGTATTTACCTCTTATCAGGATGATGCTTATGGCAATCCCCGCGACCTCGAGGGCAATGGCCTGGGAACGCAATACGAAAGAGGCTCGCATATTTATTTCTACGATGGCAGCAACGATAATAGTACCATCAACTATGCCATTTTCAGGTATAGCGAAGATATTGCTATCCGTTGTATCAATGCCTCTCCCACCATCCAAAATACGCGTTTCGAGCAGTTTAATCGTAGTGGTATATTACTTTCGGGTATAAGCACCCCAACGATAAATAATTGCACCTTCCATAATATTGCCTATCCTTTGCAAACGTCCCTTACGTCATTCCCGGCAGCACATAGCGGAAATGTTATTTCCGGCAGCACCGGAAAAGGCATTCGTGTTTCTGACGAAACACAAACACAAGACGTTACGGTAAGCAAGAAAAACTTTGCGGGCATTACCAATATCCCTTATATCATGGGCAACTATACCATTGGCACCGGATCGGTGGTTACGGTTGATCCCGGCGTGGTGTTTAAGTTTCTTCAATATGGTTCTCTCAATGTTTACAAGGGTTTGTTGACCTTGGGAAATGCCGGCGAAAAGGTAGTCTTTACCGCCAATACGGATGATTTTTACGGTGGCGACACCTATAATGACGGTGATGCCAGCCTACCCAACAGATGGCATTGGTATGGTATCCATTTTTATAACGAAGCAATAGATGCCCAGTGCCAAATGGAGCACAGCATCATCAGACATGCCTCGTATAATGCCGGCTCAAACAGTAGGGGAGCCGTTACCGTAAACAATTCTTCTCCTACACTTACCGATTGCTTGTTCGACAACAATCTGTACGGTATCGTTTCGCGCAATACCTCTCAACCTGTCATCAACAATTGCGACTTTATCAATTTTGACCCCAACTCGGGCTTTTCTATCTATAACCTGACCACGGCAAATAATATAAATGCCATTAACTGCTGGTGGGGCGATGCCACCGGCCCTTACCATGCAACACTCAACGCATCCGGCTTGGGCAAGGTAGTTTCGGATGGGGTAACCTTTAGTCCCTGGAATACCATATTGGGTAGCCCAATTCTCGGGGATGTGAGCCTCAATGGAGAGATAAAACCTTACGATGCTTCGCTGGTGTTGCAGCATACGGTGGGTAATATTACCCTGTCGGCTACTCAGCAAGGTGTGGCTGATGTTTCAGGGGATGCTTCCATATCCAGCTACGACGCTTCCTTGATATTGCAGTATTCCATTGGCTTGATCACCGATTTTAACAATGTGCCACCTCCCGCGGCAGCATTAAAATCTACGGGGCCAAAGGGATTAAGTATTACAGGTACGGATGTTCAGGTTACGTCATCTCTTTTTGATGTCACGCTACAGCTTACAACATCGATGGATGAGGACATAAGGGGCATCGATATAAAATTGGCCTCCAATCCTTCACATATCAAGCTGATCTCCGTGGAAGGATCCGATTTGCCAGGGGACATCATGATAGCCAATGGATACAACAGTTCTTCGGGCGAAATATCCCTTTCGATGGCATCGGCTCATAAACTAAACTTCGATAGAACGAATGTTAACCTTAGGTTTGAGATGCTCGACGACAACATCCCAAGCTCCGTTATTGAGCTGATGAGCGCTTCCGCTAACGAAGCAAGCACCATTATTCCATTGGATATTGAAGTGGTTTCGCCCATTTCTACCTCAGTTGACTTGCCGCAGGGTGTGGATAAGCTAAATGTATGGCACAACAACAATGTGCTTTACCTGGATATTGCCACAGTAAATGCACTGCCCAACTCAACCGTTACAGTGACCGATTTGAGCGGTAAGAATATTCATCAGTTCGTAATTGAAGATATTGAATCCGGTATACATAGCTTTAACTTGCCGATAAGCTCCGATGCGGGCAGTTCCGGCATTTATCTGATTACCATCAGAAACAATGACTTTACCGTAACCAGGAAAATATCGGTGAAATAGTGTTCACTTAAGGGAGGTCTGCCATATCGGCCACCTCCCTTTATTTGTTGTCGATGAGTAAGACTATTTAAATTATAAGCTATGGATAATTATTACCAACATATAAGACTGATGATTTTGGGAGTATTTATATCCCTGAGCATGAGCTCTTTTTCGCAAACAATCAATTTTAGCGTCGAAGGTAAAAGTGTAGAAGAGCGCGATACTTTTGTTGTGGCCGTGCAAGCGGATAGCAACCTGACCGGCGAAGGTATCTTTGCCTATAGGTTCCACATTACCTACAACGCAAACTATCTGGAGTTTTTGGGGGTAGAGGATGTAGGGGATATCCTGACGGGGTGGGGATTACCCACAACAAACCTGGTTTCACCCGGAAATTTGAGGCTGGCCGGTGCAGGTGCCAACGCCCTGACGGGAACCGGGGATGTTATTTATCTTAGATTCCGAGCCACACGACACGGGAATACCTATATTGGGTTTAACAACGCCCAAAGTTATTTGAACGAGGGAGCGCCCGCATCAGCCTATACAAGTGGTTATATAATTGCGTCCCAGCGTTCCTTTCCTAATATTTCGCCCGATAGCGGACAGCTTTTTGTGGGCGACGAAATTACCCTTTCGGCCAGTGGTGGCCTTGAACCCTATACCTTTGGCAGCGAAAACACAGCAGTGGCACAAGTGGTCAACGACAATACCCTGCGTGCCATTGGGCCGGGAACCACACGGGCTTATGTTACTGACAATAATGCAGAAACAAATTATACCACAGGTGTGATGGACGTGAGGGCCATACGCATGTCTATCCCCAACGATCTTACCGTTTATCCTTCACAAACCGTATTGGTGCCGCTACAAATCGAAGTGGCTCCGGGAACCCAGGTATTTTCGGGTACGATTGAGTTATCTTATCCCGGGGGTCTCACGCCCGCTGAGACACCGGTTCAACAAGGCGATTATTCCATATCCGTGGAACGAAGGATTCATTCCAACAGGGTTTCTTTGTCTTTTGCATCGGGAACCGGTATAGCCGGCAATGGCGTTTTGGTTTACGTACCCTTTGTAGGCATAAGTCCGGGCAATCAATATATCAGTTTTCAAAGTGCGATGTTCAACGAATCTTTATTGTCATTTGTTACCAACAATTACGTACAAGTCAACACCTTGCCCAACTTAACCATATCCCCTACATCGGGTTCGCTTATGTGGGGCGAAACGATTAATATGAGCGTTAGTAATGGCAACCCACCCTACAGCTATTCTGTTTCTGATGCCAACGTGGCTTCAGTGGATGCCGCCGGTGTGGTCAGCGGTTTGAGCGGTGGTACTTTCACCGTGACGGCTACCGACAACGTAGGAGCAACGGTGACGAGCGGAACTTTTACCGTAAACGACCATACGCTGAGCATTAACAATACCGATGGCGATTTGGACAATGATACCCGGGTGGCCGTAAGCACATCCCAACTCCCCTCCGGGCGAAACATTTTTAGCTTTGAAGGAGAAGTTACTTTCCAAACTCAATATTTGAATTTTGTGGGCGTAGAAGCAGCCGACCCCGGTATGTTAATCGAAACTACGGTGGATGGGAATACTATCCAATTGGTAGGTGCCGGATCGAACCCCATTTCATCGGGCAATGTGTTCTATCTGCTTTTTAGAATTAAGAATGCCCTATCAATTTTTAGCAATACAGCGGTTAATTTTAACGGCTTCACCATAAATGAAGGTAATATAAACTCTGTTTTGGCAAACGGAAGGGTTACCCGTGTTGAGCAGGCCAGCTACAGGCCGGTGGCTGATGCGGGCGCCAACTTTTCGGTAGATGAAAACACCCCGGCGCAGCTGGATGGTTCGGGTTCTTATGATAACGATGGCGATCCTTTTACCTATTTATGGATAGCCCCCGCCGGAATTACGCTCGACGATCCAACATTAGTCGATCCTTCGTTTACCGCCCCTGAGGTACACCAAAACACTAATTTCACTTTTAGTTTGGTCACCAATGATGGCACAAGCAATTCGGATACCTCAAAAGTTACGGTCACCGTTAGGCAGATAAATAAAATGCCCGTAGCCAATGCTGGTACCGACATGTCGTACCCCGAAGGCAGCAATGTATCCTTAAACGGCACGGGCTCTTTCGATCCGGATGGCCAAGCCCTTGTTTTCAACTGGCTATCGCTCGACGGCGTTGTTTTGTTCAACTCCAATAGTGCTACTCCCACCTTTATTGCCCCGGCAGTTCAAACGGATTCAGACTTTCGCTTCAGCCTAACCGTAAACGACGGTATCGTGGATTCGCAAGCCGATACGGTGACCATCAAGGTCCTTCAGGTCAATCAAATCCCACTGGCCCATGCCGGCGTGGATCAAACGGTTAACGAGCGGGACAATGTTCAATTGAACGGTTCGCTTTCTTCCGATCCGGACAATGACGATATCACTTATTTATGGACAGCCCCGCCGGAGGTAACGCTGTCATCCAACACTGTGGCGCAGCCAACTTTTACCGCGCCAAGTGTGCGTTTAGATTCTATCCTGGTGTTTACCCTGGTGGTAAACGACGGACAGAGCAACTCCTTGCCGGACATGGTAAATATATCGGTAAAAAATATCGACGTACTGAGCAGCGATGCAGATATCATCAACGTAACATTAGCCGATTTAGAATCGGCTGATATCGATGCCGGTGCGGCAACAGTAGCGCTGCACATGCCTTATGGTTACGATGTGCGGAATATGTCGCCGGACTTTGAACTCTCTACCTGGGCCACAATAACGCCTGACGGAGGGACCAACCGGGATTTTGCGATACCGCAAAATTATACGGTAACTGCCGAGGACGGTTCCACTACCAAGATATGGACGGTAAGCGTTCATGTTCCTCAACATACGCTGTCGAGGTCTATCGCTTCGGGCTGGAACATGCTTTCCTTGTCTGTTACACCGCCCGACTTTGGTATTGATGAAGTGCTGTCGAGCCTTACTTTTGCGAATCTCGACTATATAAAATCACCCATGGCTTCTGCAACCTGGTACAGCGGATACGGCTGGTTCGGTGATTTAAAAGAACTACCTGCCAGCCTTGCCGTCAGGCTCAAAAAAGCTACGGGCGGCACCTTGCAGCTTACAGGCAATGAAATCAACCCAACGCTCACCGGCTTACCTGTAGTGTCGGGTTGGAACAGTTTACCTTATCTTTTGAAGGCAAATGCAGATATTAACGATGCTATTTTGCCGGCATCCATCCCCAATGGCGATGTGCTGATAAAAGGTGAAGGTGGTGCGTCTATTTATTTCCCCGGCTCTGGATGGGTGGGAGATTTGCAAACCATGGAGGTGCTGCACGGATATAAGCTGAACCTGAAAAACGCGGGTATGCTCCGCTACGATGCCGCTGCGTTAACTACGGTGCCACCTGCCCCAAAATTAAAGAAAGCAACGGCCACCAACGGTTTTGATAATGAATATGAGTATTCCGCCACGCTTGTTGCGGAGCTGGTGAATCAAAACGGGCAAGCCATAACTTCCGAAAACGATATTTTAAGAGCCTATAGCGATGGTGTTTTGCGCGGAGAAAAAACAGCTGACCCTGTTGGCAACACAGGACGGTACATCTTTGTGCTCTCTTATTACTCCAACAACAATGGCGAAACCATCAACTTTAAAGTAGTACATAATGGCGTGGAAAGAGAGCTGAATTGGACGAAAGAATTTAAGTCCGATGAAATTACCGGAAGTGCCTCTGCTCCCGAGAAGCTGGTTTTACCAATCGCGACGAGTGCAAACAACCCGTTTGGAAATGGAACCATCAGCTTATCGCCCAATCCGGCAAGCAGTTTCATCAACATCAGTAGCGATATGGAAGTATTGGACATTAGCATCTATAGCGCTACCGGATATAAGGTGATGCAGTGGAACGAGCTAAGTAGTTCCGGCAGGCTAAACATAGCGCATCTGCCCAATGGAGTATATTTTATCGAAGTCGCAGTAAGTAACGGCGTTCATTTGCATAAATTTATTAAAACCACCAAGTGATGATAAAAAAATGTTATTCATATCCGTCAGAGGCGGGCAACACACAATCTCTTGCCTCGAAAAGTTTATACAGGTGGCTTTTGCTTACCTTCAGTTTATTCCTATGCATCAATTTAGGAGCTACCCTGCAACTTCCACCGATACCTTCGGTGGAAGATTTTAACCGATTATACGAGTATAATTCAGAATATGCCATCAGGGTCAGTCTCGATGCCACGTTCCTGGAGTCTGGCGCCATTGTAGCTTACGTGGATGGGCAGATAAGGGGTGCACAAACCCAGGCAGACGTATTTCCACCCACCGGAAATAAGGTGTATAAATTACGTATATACAGCAACAGTGCTTCGGGTGAAACTGTCTCACTCAAGTATTATGATATCTTTAACGATAAGATATACGATTTGACCCAGACCATCCCTTTTGTGGCGGATGAAGTGCCCGATTACAGTAATCCGGATATCTTTAACGCATTTTGCCCCACACCGGTAGCCGCAAACTTGCTACTGCCGGCAGGCAATGCGCAAAATGTTAACGACAGGGCTACCTTTTCGTGGGAAGGCTCTGCGGCCAATACGCATTATGGTCTGTTATTATGGAAAGATGGGGAGACCGAACCGACCGTTCCGTACTATACCGGCATCAAGGGGACGAGTACTACGGTTTATAACCTCACCGCTGCAAGTACCTACAACTGGCGAATCATTTCGTACAACGGTTGCGATAATACGGTCAGCGATGCCTCTTCTTTTACTGTGCGTGAGCTGCCCGACTTGGTGGTGAGCAGTATTACCACGCCTGCCAATGTGGAGTCGGCTACCAACTTTAACGTACAATATACGGTTCAAAACCTTACTGCGGGAGCTACCGTCGAAAGTAGTTGGTACGACAGGGTTTTTATTTCCCAAAATAACACTTATGAGCCAACAGACCTCTATTTGGGCAGGGTACTCAATTCAACAACTCTTGCCGGGAATGGTAGTTATTCCAACAATCTGGATGTTATGCTTCCGGCCGAATACAGTGGCACTTACTACATTATTGTGGTGTGCGATTCTTATAATGCAGTCAAGGAAACAGATAACTCAAATAATACTACAGCACAGTCGGAGGCACTGATTGTTACCCAAAAAGCTTTACCCAATATTTCGCTGGCCAATATTACGGCGGACAAAAGCACCGTGCAGCCCGGCGACAGCATTACGGTATCCTGGACTGTTGAAAACAACACGGGGGTAGCAGCCATAGGTGGATGGAGTGAAAAAGTTTCACTGAACACCCAAACCGGTCTCAAAGTACTGTTGAACGGTGCGCCAAAATATGCGGCCGATTTGGGTGCTGGCGGAGCTATTGTGCGAAGTGCTAAATTCGCAATCCCAACTTCTCTACCATTTTCAGGCGATACCTACCTCGAAGTGGCCTTGTTCCCTAATCCCGCCTTGATTGAAGAACCGGGCGGAGCAAGCAACAATACCCTGGTGTCGGCTTCAGCGATAAATATCGGAAGCCAACTTTTCATATCCCTACCGGCCTCTTCCTTGCCCGAAAACTCCACTTCATCCCTACGGTGCAGGGTAAGCAGGAGCAGCAATCCGGCCACACCATTAACGGTAAACCTAACAAGCGATGTAGCCGGACAAATTACAATACCCGCTACGGTAACAATACCCGCAAGCAGTTATTCTACCCTATTTTATTTATCAACTATCGATAATGACATTTTGGACGGCACGCGTAATGTTCAAATTACCGCCAGTGCTACTGCACACAATAGTGCCGTGGCCGACTTTGCGGTTCACGACAACGAAGTGGTAGCACTAAGTGCGAGCTTTAGTTCGGCCACGGCCGACGAAGGCGATGTGCTGACTTTTACGGTAACGCGAAACCTGGTTACCGACCAGGCGGTTACAGTAAACCTTAATGCGACAAGCAATTCGCAACTTCAATTTGAAAGGCAAATGACTATTCCGGCAAATCAACCTTCTGCCGAAATTCAGGTTACCGTTATCCAGGATGATATTGCCGAGTTGAATGAAGAGGTGTTTATCAATGTAACCTCACCCGGTATGACTTCGGGTCAAGCGGGAGTGATGGTAATGGATGACGACATCCCAGGCATAGAGCTGGAGATACTTACCGATTCCATTTCGGAGGGCGGCGGCCCTTATGCCGCATGGGCTATTGTGCGAAAAACAGATGCAGAAGATAAGCATGTGAGAGTAAAGTTAAATGCCAATGTGGCCAACGCTTTGTTCTTCCCAACGGATATTACTTTGCCTTTGGGAACAGGGGAGAAGAAGTTTAACCTGGGTGCCATCGACAATGCTTTGGTTGATGGAACCCGGAAGGTTATTCTTACGGCAGCCATATACTTGCCATCTTGCAATTGTGTTACCACGGCTACCAATGGCGGAACATTTTCAGACACCATCAGCATTATAGATAACGACGGACCCTCCTTGTCGCTGACATTCAACCCGCTTTCGATGGCCGAGGGACGAGCCGATGCAGGGCAAGTTACGGTTACCCGGAACACGCCTCCGGACGTGCCATTGACAGTTAACTTATCGCATAACGATCCCAGTGAGCTTCAGCTACCGGCGACGCTCACCATACCGCAGGGCCAGCTATCGGCATCTGCTACCATCTCTACTGTAAACGACAACGTGGAGGACGGAAACCAACAGGTGACCGTGACCGCCGAGGCGGATGGTTTTGCCCCGGGGATAGGCTGGGTTTATGTTACCGATCAGAACAAACCCGACCTGGAACCGCTCGGATTGACCTTGACCGACGATACGGTGGTCACCGGTCAACAAATTGAGATTAAATGTGAAATTGCCAACCACGGATTTGCACAATCGCCAAGCGGCGTAGCCGTTGAAGTATATCTGTCGAAGGATGGATTGGTGGATGACAAAGATGAGGTGTTGGGGCGTTTTGAAATTCCCAACCCCATAGCGCAAGGTGATTCTGCCGAGTTTTGGGAGCTGGTTACAGCCCCCCAAAAAACAGGCGTATTCAATGTGCTACTCAAAGTAAATCCCCAATCCAGCAATACCGAACTGGTTTACATCAACAACCAAACAAGTCCGGTAGAGATTACTTTGATACCGAACTACAGCGGTATGGCCAGTGTTGCGGAGGAACAGTTTATAGCCGCTCAGGGTATTACCATAAGCGGATCGGCAACTTCTACCCAAGGCGAGCCTATGCCCAATGCACTGTTGGATGTGTATCTGATTACCAATGGTATCCGACAGGTAATAACGGTTACCACCGATGAATCCGGTGATTTTACCACTATATTTGAGCCGCTTCCCGGCACATCAGGCCATTATGTGGTTGGTGCATGTTACCCCGGTCAGGGCTTGAGCGAGGTACAGGATGAGTTCGATATTATGGGAATGAAACGCAGCGGGCCCAGAAATCTGGTGTGGGATATCCTTTACAATGTGGACAACACAGGCACCTTGACGATGCAAAACCTGAGCAATGTGGACCTGACCAACGTCGTCTTCACGCCGCAAAATATACCCGAGGGTTTCGAGCTCAGTATCGATACCATAGATGTGCTGCCTGGTGCAAATACCGCACAGTTTAACTATACTTTGGTAGGTACCGAGTTGACCGAAGGGAACGATTATCTTCAAGTTCCTGTTATAGTGAGCAGCACCGAAGGTGTTGTACACGAATTTACACTTTATTACTATTGCCAGGCACAAGCCGGTCATATTAAAGCTATGCCTGCCAGTATCAATACCACTATGACGAAAGGCGTACCGCGCCTGTACGAATTGCTCATCTATAACGATGGTGCAGGGGAGACAGGCGAAGTGGCCATCGACATACCCGATTTTGACTGGATGAATTTGGTTACGCCAGATACCTTGACCACTATTTTATCGGGCGATACGGTTGCCATAGTGTTGCAACTGACCCCGGGAGAGGATATTCCACTCAACACACCCATATCCGGTAGGATTGCCATTAACGTGGCCAACGGCAACAGCTTGGCCGTTCCGTACAGGATAGAGGCGGTATCGGAAGAAACGGGTAACCTCGTGGTGGATGTGGTGGATGAATATACGTATTACACGGATGAGGCGCCCCATGTGGCCAATGCCCGGGTAGTGGTTCGCCATCCGTTTACCGGAGTCACTATTGCCGAAGGCTTTACCGGCGTGGATGGTAAGTTTACCGTGAACGACATTCCGGAAGGCAATTATCGTTTGTACGTAGAGGCGGATAAGCACGAAAGTTATCAAAACATCATTTTGATAGATCCGGGCAGGACTAACGAGCAGAGTATATTCCTCAGCTTCCAGGCCATCACTTATACCTGGGATGTGGTTCCAACGGAGATAGAAGATGAATATCAGATAGACCTGATTATGGAATTCGAAACCAATGTTCCGGTCCCTGTGGTGACCATTGAAATGCCCAAAGAAATGCCGGCGCTCATTGGTGACGAAACATTTACTTTTCCGGTAACACTTACCAACAAAGGATTGATTACGGCCAATGATGTGGAGCTGACTTTGCCCACCGACCCCGAATATGAATTTATCACGAACTATACCACCATTGATTTGTTGGCACAGCAAGCCATTCAGGTTCCTGTTATCATGAAACGGAAAGATAGCTCCCTGAAATCGAGTGCTGGAGCGCAAGCCAGTGGAGGTTGTACCGATTATGTTATAGTAGTGTACTCCTGGGTATGCGGCGACAACGGTCGTTGGCAGCAAGGAAACGCCCTGTTCACTTACACCGGGCGCAGCTGTCCCGGCGGCGGTGGTGGTGGCGGTATCGGTGGTGGCCTGGGCGGTGGCGGCTGGGGCGGCCCGGTCCGTGGCGGCGGTAGCGGTGGCTACACCTCATCCAGTGGCACACCCACCATCTCTACGGCAGCAGCAAGCTGCGACGAATGTATCGAGGCTTTGGCAGTTAATGCGATAGGATGTCTCGGACCCTATGGTAATGCTTTTGCCTGCGGTTATTCTTTTGCCGATGGCATATCGCTAAAAGATGCAGTAATGTGCGGTTTGGGATTTACACCTATCGGTTGTCCTTTGGCTATACTAGATGCATTATTCACTTGCTATGGCTCGTTCGGAGGTGGACCCGCCGGTGGGTTTGGAGGATTGGCCTACCCGCTCAAGGGTGCACAGGCCAATACGATTCCCCCAATCATAAAGCAGGCGGCCAACGACTTGCAATATGTCCAATTCCAGATTGATGCCACATTTAATTATCTCGACCAATACTTTGGTGTCTTTGACTGGAGAACCAAGGAAAGTATCCGCGATTTTGCCGATGCAGTAGGTACTTTTATCGACAGCGAAAGTATGATAACTCCTCCTGCCGTGCTGGACATTAAAAATGCCATGGACGGAGCGGACATTACCCCTGCCGAAATTGATGCCTTTGTGTTAAGATGGAACACTACTTTAACAGCCTGGAACGCGGGAGTAACCTCGCCGACAAGCGAGTATCCCGATATTGTGGATAAAGCCGAGTTAAACAAAAGTGTGGCCGACATACAAACCGTTATCGATTACGCCGACGGTAGAGGTTATGCTTCTATTGACGAGATGTACGACGATAGCATGGTGACTATTGAAGAGCAGATAGATGAGAAGCGGGGCAGCGTTTGTGCTTCCGTAACCATCAAAATTTCGCAAAAACTTACTATGACACGCGAGGCCTTTGAAGGTACGTTGACCATAAGTAACGGTAACGAAACAACGCCCATGCAGGAAATTAAGCTTGACTTAGAGGTTAAAGACGAGAACGGGATATTGAGCAACGACTTGTTCGAGATTGAAACCAAGGCCTTGGACATCTTAACCGGTATTGATGGAACGGGTGTTTTGGGCGCTAACCAAAAAGGTAGTGCCACCATTCTGTTTATCCCTGAAAAGGGTGCAGCACCAACCGTTCCGAAGAGCTATTCGTTTGGTGGAAGTTTCTCTTACCTCGATCCGTTTACCGGGGTAACGGTTACAAAACCTTTATTCCCTGTAATTTTGGATGTACACCCATCACCCGACCTTACATTGCATTACTTTATGCAGCGTGATATACTGGGCGATGATGCCTTAACTCCAGATGTGGTAGAGCCCATTGTTCCGGCAGAACTGGCCGTGATGATAGAAAATAACGGCTTTGGAACGGCTAAAAACGTGAAGATAGAATCGTCACAGCCCGAGATTATTGATAACGAAAAGGGATTGGCTATTCATTTTGAGCTGATAGGTTCTAATTTGCAGGGGCAACCCAAGCAACTGGGCTTAATCGACATTCCGTTCGGCAGTATTGATCCGATGAGCACTAAGATAGGTCAGTGGTGGTTCACCTCCGACTTGCTGGGGCACTTCATCAATTACGAAGCGCACGTAACACATCTCGACAGCCGTGGCAACCCCGACCTTAGTTTGGTGAGCGGTGCTTATTTGCACGAACTGATCAGGAGCATACGTGTGTATGGTGCGCAGGATGACGGTATAAGCGACTTCCTGGTAAACGAGATACAAGATTCGCACGAAGTACCGGATGCCATTTATATTTCACAAGGGCAAGTGGTGCTCGATGTTGAAGAAGCAACTAACGCCGTAGCTACGGGCCAGCCCACTACGGGCACAACCAGGCTATACGCCACGCCGGGACATATCGGTTGGAATTATCTGAAGATTAATGATCCGGGAAAAGGTTCGTTTACCATCGAAAGTGTTACCCGGGTTAGCGACGGACAGGTCATCCCATTGGATAATATGTGGTTGACCCATGTTACCCTGCCCGATGGCAAGGAGCCCGTTTACGAAAACAAGCTGCACTTTGTGGATAACTTCCCGTCCATGCAAACGCAGGAATATATTATTGCCTGGAAAGTGGATGTGGGTAGCGCACCCAAAATAGTTTCTATAGGTGGTTTGCCTAAGGCCATGGTGACCGAGCAGGTGAATACGGCAACGGTAACTTTCAACAAGCCGATGGATGGATCGACCTTTAATTACGAAGACCTGGTGTTGAGGCTGCAAGGTGGAAACGATCTGATGAACTCCAGCGTCAGCGTTACACAAACCGATGCATATAATTTCGAGATTGACTTGAGCACACTGACCACTGGTGATGGCTATTATGTGCTCACCGTTCAGGCCAATGAGATATATGACCAAACGGGCGTAAGTGGAACGGTTGGCAAGCACGGTTCATGGACTCAATTCCTGGGCGCCCCTGCCATTGTAGAATTTACAGGGCTGCCAACTACCTTGTCAGGTCCACCGTTCAACGTGCTCGATATAGAGTTTAACCTACCGGTTGACATGGCCACCGTGCTTCCCGCAAGGTTTGCCATAAGCCGAAACGGCGAAACGGTGGAGGGTAACCTGACGGTAACGCATGTAAGCGGGGATACACTCTTTACCCTGTCGGGCTTGGCCGATTACATGGCGCAGGACGGTAACTTTGAATTATCGGTTGATCTTACAGGCATCGTTAGCCTGGCCGGTACGGCAGGTTTGATACAACAAAAGGTAGGGTGGCAGGTAGATACCACGCCTCCAGCTATTGTTGAGGTAAGGCCGGATGCGTCCAAAGGATTTGATTGGCAACATTACGCCGATTTTGAAGTTGAATTCTCCGAAGGGGTCACCAACTTCAACCTGGACCAACTTGAGCTTTGGAAGGATAACGTGAGACAACCGCTGTCACAATTGCATCTGGACGAGTTGAATGCCAGCACCTACTTGCTGTCGCAGTTTAGGTTACTAACCTATTACGAAGGCGAATATAAGCTGGTTATCCATGCCGAAGAGGTAACCGACAGTGCCGGTCTGACAGGTACAGCGGCATTTGAATACGAATGGACCGTGAACCGCGATCTGCCGGCTCCTGTTGAGAACCTGCGCATAGCGCCCGATTTAGGTTTCTCGGATACCGATGGCATAACGTCAACCAAGGAACTGTCGGCTATAATGGATGTTACCGAAGCCGGAAATACGGTGGAATTGTACCTGAACGATAATGGTACGATGACCCAGCTGGCCGTCCGATCCAATGTTCCGGTGGGCGAATTGACTATTCCGTTTACCCTGCCAACGGGTGGGCATATGCGGATAGAAGCGTACAGCGTGAACGAAACGGGTAGTCCGTCCATCGTTTCCTTACCGGTATTTATCGACGAAGCGCCATTGACGGCAGTGATAATAGGTTTACCAGCCGGAGTTAGCGAAACACACCCCGATCCTGTGAGTATTGTATTTTCCCGAAATATCATGGAGAGTACTTTAGGTGCCGAGCTCTTTAAAGTTTACCATAACAATGTGGCCATAACTATGCCCGGTATTACCATCACACAAGTTTCAGATTCGTTATTTACGTTAAGCGGATTGAGTTTGCTACCGCTGGCCAATGGCAACTACTCCATCGAAATGGATATCAGGAGCTTGCAAAAGCAAACCAGCGGCCTAAAAGGTGCCCAGACGACGAAGAGTACCTGGCGACTGCAAACCACCAACAGGGCACCTATTGCTAATGCAGGCAGCGACTTGTTAATCACGCAATCCGGCACGTATCAGTTGGATGGTTCCGCATCCTCGGATCCGGATAACGATAATCTGGTTTATAAGTGGTATGCACCGGATGGTGTTGTGTTGGACGATGCCACATTGATGAATCCCGAATTTACCGTGTCGGGCGCTACGGCCAACAAGGTTTACACCTTTATCCTTTCCGTTGACGATGGTAAGGTAGTGCGTACCGATAAAGTAGATGTAGTGGTGCAGTTGCCCGTTAGTGCCGATGATAAGGTTCAGGATACTTACATCACAGTATTCCCCAATCCGTCAAAGGGTATGGTGTACATTTCGGGTGAGGTGGATAAAGCACACCGCATTCAGGTGTTTGATATGAGCGGCAGGTCGGTTTATATTTCCGGACCGAGCGAAGAAACACCGATGCAACTTGATTTGAACCATCTGTCGAAAGGAATGTACAACATCCTAATATTTATCGACAAAAAGGTAATATCGAAGAAAGTGGTGATTTTACCATAACATCTGGTTCAAAAAATCCGGAACTGTAAGGTGGTAGTTTAGGTAACGGTTCTTTGTTTGCATGACGCGGGCAAAGAACCGTTTTTTATTTTATTCCGGCATATGACAGTAATGGGTCGGTAAATAGGAGTATCCAAAGCATACACACTGAAAGTGTAAACTCTATATTGGGTAAAATATTTTAGTCAATACGTATTCACGATTTAAGCAGTGCGCTTTTAAAACAATTTGTTTTGGTCAGGCTATCCTACTTGGTCAGCAAGCTAAAAATAAAAAAAACAGAGTATTTATGGCTGGGGCTTATTATTATCTTTGTATTTTCAATATTAAAGCATGAACAATCATTTTAGAAACATTACTATAAAGGCCACAGGTGCAGTAAATTTATTTGTACAGGAGGAAATACAAAGCCTGTGGAGCGGGTATGGGAGTATTGTGCGTATTGCATTGGAGGGCGGTTCAATCCGGAGTGTTGTAGCCAAACATGTACGCATGCCCGCGCAGAACAAGCACCCCAGAGGATGGAACACCGATTTATCGCATTTACGCAAAGTGAAATCCTACGAGGTAGAAACGGCTTGGTATAAAAATTATAGCACGTGGTGCAATGTCGATTGCAGAGTACCCAAATGTCTGGCTCTGGAAGCAAAAGACAACGAAGTGTTTATGGTTATGGAAGATCTGGACAGTAGTGGTTTTGATACCCGTCTGTCGTCTGTTTCATGGTATCATGTAGAGGTCTGCCTTTCGTGGCTGGCTCATTTTCATGCTACTTTCCTTATGCAAAAACCGGAAGGGCTTTGGTCAGTTGGCACGTACTGGCATTTGGAAACCCGACCCGATGAGTTAAAGGTTTTGAACGATAAAGCTTTAAAAGAGGCCGCTCCGATTATAGATAAAAAATTAAACGAGGCCAATTACCAGACCTTTGTTCATGGCGATGCCAAACTGGCCAATTTCTGTTTTTCGGCGGATGGCAAAAAAGTGGCTGCCGTAGATTTTCAGTATGTGGGCGGTGGTTGCGGAATGAAGGATGTGGCTTATTTTATAGGCAGTTGCCTTAATGAGGAGGATTGCGAAAAATTGGAGGATAAGATATTGGATTACTATTTTGTGGCGCTAAGAGATGCTTTGAAAAAGCAAGGCAAGAAAGTTGATTTTGATGAGATGGAAAATGAATGGCGCATGCTGTACCCTGTGGCCTGGACTGATTTTCATCGGTTTTTAAAAGGGTGGAGTCCCGGCCATTGGAAAATAAACAGCTATAGCGAACGCCTGGCGCGAGAGGTGCTGCGGGATATGTAGGGGCAGGGGGCTTCTAAGCGGAAAGGTTTATAACCACCCCGCCTGCTATTTCGTGCCTCAATAGCATCCACCCCGCCTTTAAAAGGCGGGGAGCTGTCGTAACTTGCATTCTGTCAAATATGTAGAGCAATCGGATATAACCAGCTCTTTTCTTTTTTAGGTTGGAGACTGGATTGTGCCTAAAAAAAAGCAAGGGTTTATACTCGGAGAAGGGATGGGGATTTATAAAAATGTACTCCAATTTTACGACAATTATCAGCAGTACAACAAAAAAATGTAACATGCATCTAAAACCGGAACAATTAAATAAGCTCTGTGCCATTGCAATCAACGCAGCAACAGAAGCCGGCCATTACATCTCTACCCGTGCCAATAAAGCTGTACGGGTAGAACTAAAACAGAGCGGAACAACGGATGGGGATACGGTATCCGGTGGAAGCACATTGGCATCGCAGGTTGTTACCGAAGTGGATTTGATGAGCCAGCAGATTATCCTAAAGCATTTGACGCCTACCCTTGAAACTTTTGATTTAGGTCTGCTGACAGAAGAATCGGTAGATAATTGTTCTCGTTTTGCGAAAGATTATTTTTGGTGTGTTGACCCTTTGGATGGCACCCTGCCTTTTACCGAAGGCAAACCCGGCTATGCAGTATCCATTGCTTTACTTACAAATACAGGTGAAGCATTAGTAGGTGTGGTATTTGATCCGGTACGGAAAAGCCTGTATCATGCCATCAAACAACAAGGGGCATTTAAAAACTATGAAAAGATAATCGTACATGCCCGTTCGGATGTGTTTTCATTTATCACCGATAGGGGTTTTATCACACACCCCGGGTTTCGGAAGATTAAAGCACAAGTTAAGCAATACATGTACGCTATTGGCTACAGTAAATTTAAGCAAATTGATTACGGTGGCGCTGCCATGAACGCCATTTGGGTGATGGAAAACAGTCCGGCTTGTTATTTTAAACTACCCAAGGCAAGTATAGGCGGAGGAAGTATCTGGGACTTTGCCGCAACCACCTGTATTTTTAAGGAACTTGGGCTGTCGGTTTCTGATTTCGGAGGTAATAAACTGAAGCTCAATAGCAAAGAAACTACTTTTATGAACCGGGATGGGGTTATTTATGCTTCCGATGCTAAGACAAGTGGGTTTATTCAAAAATTGACAGTTAAATTTTAATTGGGATGCAAGTCTGACGCAGGAAAAGATGAAATAGGTTGATATTTGGCTATTATAGAATCGCCTGTCAAATATTACATTTTTAAAGTGAATGCTTTGTTTTTTACTGCCTTATTTTTTATTCGTCTTTGTTCAAATATCCTTACATTTAACCATCGGTACAATAATTTGTAATAAATGAAACAGCTACTTGTTAAGCCTATTGTTATGGTGCTGCTACTTATTGTGGTGCCAACTGTCTTGCTTACAGTGTTTCAGCTTAATTCGCTCAATCAACAAGAAGAGAATTTTGAAAGGATCTATCAGCGTCAACTAAAGTCCGTTATATTTTCGTTAAATATGTATGCCGATGACGTGGTGGGACAATGGGTTTCTAAAATATCTGTGGCCAACCAAACTCCTATCGATAGTAAAACTAAAATCTTTGAATTTATCAAAAGCACCCCGCAAATTAAGGGTGTATTGCTTTATCCGTATAAAAAAAATAACGAAACTGATCATACCCTGGTGGTTGGCGATATCCGTTCGGGGTTAATTCAGGAGATTCAGGATTCGTGCAAAGCCAACACTACCGATATCACCCGTTTGTTCACCTACCTCCAAAATAATTATCAAAAAGTAGTGCCGTTTAGTCTGGCTACATCTCCTCAATATAGTGCTTTTGTTTTTGCAACGAGCGATAATGATGGAAATAAATGGCTTGGCTCGGTGCTTGTAGATACCGAAAAGTTTTTAATTGATTTACTTGTACCCCGTATCCAATCCACGGCACAGCAGGATATGGCTATTGCCATTAAAAACATCCGCGATGACAGTATTTTGTACGCCAACAATAAAGAAACGGAATACGACGATAGTGATATAAATGAAACTTTATGGCAGCTGCCCCATTATGCGATTTACTTAAAACCATTGGGCAATACCGCAGAGGCTTTGATGAATAAAAGAAGCAGAAATAACTTGTGGCTATTGATAATGGTGGACTTGGTATTGTTGATAGGAGCCGTATTGATATATGCTAATGTGCGCAAGCAGCTGCAACTGGCCAAAATAAAAGCCGATTTTGTATCTAATGTTTCGCATGAGATACGTACCCCGCTGGCATTGATCAGTATGTATGCCGAGAGCCTTCAGCTTAAGCGGGTGAGCAGTGAGGAAAAGCTACAGCGCAGTTATCAGGTTATTTACAGAGAGTCCAGGCGTTTATCGGGGATAGTGAATAATATCCTTAATTTTTCGAAAATGGAAAGTGGTAAGCGGAAATTTAGGTTTGACACTTTCGATTTAAACGAAAATATCCGCCAAGTGTTGGGCAGATACCAGTATGCAACGCAAGCCAACGATGTGGAGTTTATACTGAATATCGACAAAACGATACCGAACGCATGGGGAGACAAAGAGGCTGTTGATGAGGTATTGGCCAATCTAATAGACAATGCCATAAAATACAGTAAAAACCAAAAGTATGTTGAGATTACCACCGGTGCGGAGGATGATATGGTTTGGGTGGAGGTGAAGGATCGCGGCATAGGTATTCCTCAAAAGGAACAAGCCCTGATATTCAATCAATTTTATAGGGTCACCGTGTCCAATTTGGCGCAAGAGGTTAAAGGCTCCGGTTTGGGGCTGAATATTGTAAAAAAAATAGTACATGCACACAATGGTTCTGTATCCGTGCAGAGCCAGCCCGGAAAAGGAAGTGCTTTTAAAATTTATTTACCAAGCACAAGAGATAAGTTGTGAATTAATTGGGTTAAAGGATAAAAATAAGATGGAAAAAATATTAGTGGTAGAAGATGAGCCCGATATGGTAATGGGCTTGAAGGATAACCTGGAGTACGAAGGCTATGAGGTGGATATTGCCAGCGATGGTGAAGATGGATTGGCTAAAATATTGACCTCGCGGTATGATTTGGTTTTGTTGGATGTAATGCTTCCAAAACTGTCGGGTTTTGATGTTTGCAAAAGAGCCCGTAAAAGTAAAATTCAAACGCCAATTATCTTTCTGTCTGCCAAGGGCGAGGAGCTCGATAAGGTGATCGGTTTGGAATCCGGTGCCGATGACTATATCACCAAACCCTTTTCATTGCGCGAATTGTCTGCCCGCATCAAGGCCGTTATCCGCAGGACATCTGCACACGACTCGCCCGGCGATGGAGAGCGTGCCCAAATAGGCAGGTTAACAGTTGATTTTAATAATTATACGGCCTATGAAGGAAAGCAGCAAGTGAAAATGAGTTTGAAAGAACACGAGATACTGCATCATCTGTGGCACAATAAAAATCGTACCGTTAGCCGCGATAGCTTGTTGGACGCCGTTTGGGGATTTAATTATCAGCCTACCACCCGCACCATTGATAACTTTATTTTAAAGCTTAGGAATAAGGTAGAGCATAACCCCAATAACCCAGCTATACTTCTTACCGTTCACGGAGTTGGCTATAAGTTGGTGTTGGGTTAAAAAAGTTTTTGATGACATTTTGATGACAACTTTTTACATGGTATGACATGGCAATGACAGCCCTGTGTTATGAGCACTATACATTTGTAGAGTAAATAACAATCATCATTAATCATCAAAAACTTACAGTCATGAAAAAAACAACATTTTTAACAGTATTATTGGTTTTGTTTATGAGTATTGGAAATGTTCAGGCCGAAAAATTAAATCAAAAAGAGGTGATCCGTAAAATGGCAAAACAAATTCAAAAGGACATTAAGCGTTCTTTTATAGATGAAGATTTAAGTTTGTATGTGGGTAAAAACGAAAAGGCAAAGTTGCTGGTAACAGTCAGAGTAGATAGAGATAGCCATATTAAAGTACTGAAAACGGAAGGTGAGTCCGAAGAGTTTCGCAATTGGGTGAGATCAACCATTAACAACAGGGAACTAAAAACAGATTCGCTGTGTAAATATCGGGTGTTCCGTTTTCCAATTACCTTTGTTTATAAAGAATTCTGATAAGATTAGTTTGGTAACTTATGTGATAATAGAATGAGATTTAAAATATTATTGACATTGCTTATAGCAATTACCCTTGCATCGCCTGCTCAAAAACTCAAGCAAATAAAATCCTTAAGCGGATACTGGAGTTTTAGTGTAGGCGATGATGTAAAATGGCGATTGCCCGATCATGTTTTTTCGGGATGGGATCGGATTTCAATAGGTACCAATTGGGAAAGCCAGGGCTACGATGGTTATAACGGTTATGCCTGGTATAAACGAAGGGTAGAAATTCCCAAGTTGTCGGCCAATACAAAATTAATATTGCAGATAGAGCGAATTGATGATGCCGATGAAGTGTATTTCAATGGCACTTTGATTGGCCGTATGGGAGGATTTCCGCCTGATGTACAAACGGCCTGGTCGCAGGTAAGGCGTTATCCGGTACCCTCGGAGTTGATACATTTCGATGGCGCTAACGTGATAGCGGTAAGGGTTTACGATGTTTATTTAAACGGAGGTATCCTCGGGCAGGCAGGTTTGTATATCGATGCGGCTTCAACGTACATGCTGACGGATTTATCCGGCTTGTGGAAGTTTAAGCCGGGCAACAGTCAAAGGTATAGTGATTACAACTACAACGATGAAAGCTGGGATACGGTGAATGTACCGCAAACCTGGGAATCGCAAGGTTATCCGAATTTGGATGGATATGCCTGGTATCGGAAAACTTTTAGCTGGGAAAGGGCAGGCTCAGGTGAAGATGTGGTGATGGTGCTGGGTCGGATTGATGATAAAGATATGGTATATCTGAATGGACAATGGATAGGCTCTATTGACGAAATGAAAAAAGGTTCTTACCATGCCGGTAAGGAAGATTATCAAACACTTCGGGCTTATAGGATACCTCGTAATATGCTACATAGAGGTAAAAACGTATTGGCCGTAAGGGTTTGGGACGACCGTTTGGATGGAGGTATATACGAGGGCCCCCTGGGGATAATGACCGTTCAGGCATTTGAGAGCTACTTTACCGAACATGAAGAACGGAAGAGCTTATTTGAGTATTTTTTAGATCGTTTTTTTGATTAATATGGGTATAAAGTTTTTAATGGTTTCGTTTTATTGCTGCTGTTCGATAACCCTTGGTGCTCAACAGTACAAAAGTCTGATGAATCTGGAAGGGCAATGGAAATTTTCGTTGGGCAACAAACCCGAATGGGCCAAGCCTGGATTCGACCATTCTGCTTGGGAAGAGATTGATGTCCCTTCGCCCTGGGAGACGCAGGGCTTCAACGGTTACAATGGTTACGCCTGGTATCGGAAATTTATAACCTTATCTGCAAAACATAAGGAAGAAAAATTGGTGTTAGAATTAGGTTATATAGATGATGTGGACGAGGTGTTTTTTAACGGTGAAAGAATAGGAGGCTCCGGCCAGTTTCCACCTGATTTTGCTACCGCCTACACCGCCCGACGCATGTACCCCATCCCCGATAGGCTGATACGATATAACAGCGCTAACCTTATAGCAGTAAAGGTATTTGACCAGCAATTGGAAGGTGGCATTGTTCGGGGTGAAGTGAGGTTGCTATCTGAGAAAAATCCATTGAAAACTTTTTTAGACTTGCAGGGAGAATGGGGCTTTCGTATTGGCGATAATATCGATTGGCGCTACGAATCGGACGATGCAGATGGCTGGGGTAGCATTTATGTGCCCGGTGCATGGGAAAATCAGGGATACAAACGTTACGATGGCTACGCATGGTACCAAAAAACATTTATGGCCAACAGTAATTTCAACTTGGACAGGGTGGTGTTGCTTGTAGGTAAAATAGACGATCTGGACGAAGTATTTGTGAACGGTGTTAAAGTTGGACAGACGGGTTTTATGGAGCCGGAGCGGGAACAACACCAGTATTCGCTGGCCTATCAGCAATTGCGTGGTTACCTTATACCGCAAGGCCTTATCCATCCCGACAAGAAAAATACCATCCACGTTCGCGTGTCCGACTTTTATCAGGAAGGTGGTATTGTTGAAGGCCCCGTAGGTTTTATAAAACAGGAGGATTATATCCGGTATTGGCGCAATAAAAAAATGGATAGGTAAAAGTTTGTATTTGCAAAAAACACATCAGCCAGCCGCATGGTGCCGCGGCATCGCACTAATGCTGTCCACATCGGTTTAGCAAAAAAATTAAAACTCCACTATAACACCCAGCGTTGGCAGCAGGGTGCCATTCTCGGTATATATTCGGTCAAATTCGTAACGTTGTTGGTTGGCGTCAGAATTGGGGTTGGCAATAATGGGCGAACCGTTGGTATCCAGTTTTTGAACATATTTCACGGGCTCCTTTATTTTGTAATTGTATAGGTTTTGAATATCCAGGTAAACTTCGAGCGACCAGCTGTTGAACAGGTAACGTTTGTCAATCCTCACATCTAACTGGTGAAAATTTTCCAGTCGCTGGCTGTTAAAGCGGTCATAGTCCAGGTACTCTTTTCCTGTGGCATCCCAGGCCTGCACCAGGGTAGTGGTGTTTTCATCTACGGGGGTGTAGGGTAATCCGCCCAGAAAACGCCATTTTAAACCGATGTCCCAATTATTTTTAAGTGTTTTATTGATGGTGGCGGTAAGCAGGTGCTTACTGTCCCACGAGCTGGGTACATACTCTCCCAGAAGGTTGCTAAACTCGCTTCGTACAAAAGTATAGGCGGCAATAAAGCTTAACCCTTTGGGTGAGCGTTGACGAGCCATTACTTCAAATCCATAGGCTCTTCCGCTGCCCGTGGATTGTACGGCTTCATCGCCAACTACACCAAAATCACCCCCCTTACTGGCCAGCGAGATACTATCTTTTAACGAGATAGGATAATCGCTATAGTCTTTAAAAAAACCTTCAAGGGTTATTTTTGAATAATTATTGGGCCTTAGTTCAAGTCCGACAACCGTATGGTCGGCATAGATATATTTTAGGTCGTTTTGTTTGTTCACGAGTGCTCCTTGGGTATTGCGATATCCCATGGTTGTAAACGAAGGTAACTGATAATAGCGTCCCACATTAAAATTAAAGAAAAATTGGGGCGCCAACTGCAATGAAGCCGAAAAACGCGGACTGATTTGATTGAAAGGGTTGCGCATGTTGTCGGAATAGGAAGAGGCGTCTACCCTAAGACCCAACGACAAGTTTAATCTATCGTTAAAAAGAGGAAGCCCCGCCGAACCAAACGCCCCGTATTTAATAAAGTTAAGTTCCGAATGGTAATTAATTTCATTGGGTGCGCCATTTATAAAATCCAAACGATAAGTAGAATTAGAATAGTAGGCAGCTTCTAACGAAATACCCGTGTTAAATCGTAGGTTACCGGTTTTTGTGTCTAATTCTGCTCTGAACTTATTTTCAATCTCCTGCGATTGATAATTATAAGTGAGATTTTCGCCACGTTCTACGTTATTGCGGTATTTGATGGCTTCGTTATTCAAGTGACTCCGGCTGGCAATTAAAGTAAGATAACTCTTTCCAAAAAAATGTTTGTAATTGGTACCGAGGGTATAATTCCATTGATTATTCACCGGCAGGTAGGATAAGATGTATTGGTTGTCCTGGGTATCGCTGGCCTTGTTATTCAGTTCAAAGTTGTCTATAGCCCCAAAGCCCAAAAAGGATATTTCGTTTTTGGCATTGATGCGGGTTTTGGTTTTAAACTGAAAATCGTTAAAAGTGGGTAAAAAAGGCAGATCCAGTGCCTTAAACAAAAATTGCAAGTACGAACGGCGTACCGAGGCAAAGGCTGTTGTTTTTTTCGACAGCGGTCCGGAAGCCGAAAAGGCAATTTCGCTGGCACCCAGTACGGCTTTAAAATCGCTTTGGTCGTTGCTGCCGTCCTTTTGTTTAAATTCTAATACCGAACTTAGGGCGTTGCCTCTGGCCGCAGGAAATGCGCTGGAATAAAAATCTACTTCGCGTATAAAATCTACATTCAATATCCCCACCGGTCCCCCGGATGCCCCCTGCGTGGAAAAATGGTTGATCGTAGGGATTTCGATGCCATCGATGTAAAACTTATTTTCGGCGGGGCCACCGCCACGCACAATAATGTCATTGCGGAACGACACGGTACTGCCTACACCCGGAAAGGATTGTATTACCTTAGATATATCGCGGTTGGCACCGGCACTCCTTTCAATCTGGTCGATACCTATCCGCCGCAATGAAACGGGGCTTTGCATCTTTTGTGCAAAGGGCGACGATTTGACCGTTATTTCCGAGAGTGTTTCAGAGGTAGGTTCCATTAGTATTTCAATATAATTGGAGCGTATATTCGAAATCATTATTTCCTCGGTAACCAAACTTTTGTATCCAATAAACGAAAGCTGTAAACGAACAAACTCCCTATTGCTGATTTCAAGCGAAAACTGACCTGTAGAATCCGTGGTGGTGCCGTTGGTAGTATTGTAAACTACCATATTTACAAATTGCAAGGGAACGTTAGAATAGGCATCTTTGACCACACCCTTTAAAACCGGGTTTTGCGATAAAAGTGCAGTAGAAAAAGTCAGAAGGGAAATTATTATATAAAGGTTGAGTTTGTAGTTTTGCATCACGGTTTATTGTTGTTTAAGTTTTTAGTCAAATTGTTAAACGTAAAATCCTCATAAAAGTTCAAATTTCTAAAGCTATAAAACGTCGCCACAATAAAACACATTCTTTTATGGTAATCTGCCTTTTTTTTAAAAGATTAAATAGCTTATTTTTTTTTATTAAATTGGAGACAAAATAGCCACAAAATAACAGGGGATACATCCAAACACTCTAAGAATTAAACCAGTTAAACGGATACATAGATGGGGAAAAGGGAAACGCTGATAAAAAAATTTCTTGCCTGGCGAATCAGGTACGTGAGCAATAGGCAATTTATGATGCTATTAAGTGTTATTGTAGGTGTTGCCGCAGGGCTGGCCGCAGTAGTCATTAAAAAATCAGTGGGTTTTATACATCACCTCGTTCAGGGGGTTATTTCATTGCAAGGTTTTGAGTGGCTTTACTTGATAGCACCGGGGGTGGGTATTTTGCTTACGGTTTTATTTATCAGGATTGTGGTTCGCAGGCCGGTTAGGCATGGTATTCCCAATGTGCTTTATTCCATATCCAAGAATAAGGGGCAAATGAACCGGCATAATATGGTATCGTCGGTTATCGCCAGCTCCCTGACAGTTGGATTTGGCGGATCGGTGGGTTTGGAGGGGCCAACCGTTTCAACCGGTGCCGCCATAGGAGCCAACCTGGGCAAGGCCTTGCATTTAAATTACCGACAGATTACCTTATTATTGGGGTGTGCATGTGCAGCAGCTATGTCGGCCATTTTTAAGGCACCTATTGCAGGTATTGTGTTTGCGCTCGAGGTTATTATGCTGGATTTAACCCTGGCATCATTGGTTCCTCTGCTGTTGTGTTCGGCATCGGCTGTGGTGGTGTCCTACCTGTTTTTAGGTCAGGAGGTAGTTTATCCTTTCGACATTGAACATACTTATACACTTAAAGAGCTTATTTTTTATGTGCTCCTGGGCTTGGGCTGTGGACTGGTAGCCACCTATTTCACCCGCATGTATAAATATATCGAGAGACTTTTTGAGAAAATACAGAGTGGATGGAACAGGCTCCTGTTTGGCGCACTTACCCTGGGTGTTTTAATGATTTTTTTTCCGCACCTTTTTGGCGAAGGATATGAAGTGATTAACGGAGCTTTACGGGGCGACCTCTACTATCTTCACGACCTGGGTGTTTTTGCTCACATCAACGATACTTTTATAAATTTTGTGATAATTATGGTGTTTACCATTGGGGTTAAGGTAATTGCTACTTCAATTACTTTTGGTGCCGGCGGAGTGGGAGGTATTTTTGCACCCACCTTGTTTATGGGCGCCAACACCGGCGTTTTATTTGCCTCCCTCATCAATAAGTTTGGCTGGGCCGAACTTCCGGTTAAAAACTTTGCGCTCATTGGTATGGCCGGGCTCATAGCCGGGGTATTACATGCACCGCTTACAGGTCTGTTTCTTATTGCCGACCTTTCCGGGGGATACAGCATGTTTTTACCTTTAATGATTACCGCTACCATTAGTTATGTTACCGCCAAATCCTTCGAAGAACATTCGGTTTATACCCACCAGCTCGCCAAACGCAAGGAGTTGCTAACACATGATAAAGACCAGAACGTAATGACCATGATGGATGTGAACAAGCTGATAGAAACGGATTTTGCAGTAATCCCGCCCGATGCCACCTTGGGCGATCTGGTAAAAGTAATTACAACGGCACATCGGAATTTGTTCCCGGTTGTGGATAAAAATGACATGTTAAAGGGTATGGTAAAGATGGACGACATTAGGGATATTATTTTTAAGCCCGAAAAATATGAAAAGGTAAAAGTAAAAGATCTGATGTACATGCCCGAATACTTTATCAGCCCCGACGATTCCATGGAAGAGCTGGTAGAGATTTTCCGTAAATCATCGCGTTTTAATGTGGCCGTTATTGATAAAGGGAAATACAAAGGTTTTATTTCAAGAGCTAATGCCTTTACAGCCTATCGCAATCACTTAAAAATGTTCTCTTCGGGGTACTAAAAAAATCATGTAGGGCTTTTTTAATCCTGTTTGTTACCTCCCAAACCTTTATATCGCTTTTACAGATAAAATATTTAAAAGGTGGGGTGTGTCGTGTAACTGCCTGCTATTCAATTTTTTCTATTTCGTTAAAGTATTGCTAATTAGAGTATTGTAGTGCCGAAATGCTCGCTTAAAAAAATAAAAAAACTAAAAAAATGGTTTATGCCCTTCGTTTAGGATAATGGGTACTTCATTTTAAAAGTTGAGCGATTCATTGAAAAATTCCAACAATATACTGTTAAATAGTAGCGCAAAAGCACCCCTATCGCAAGTGGCTTTTTGGTGCTTATATTATTAAAAATTATTTTTGAAGTGTAATTATTTTAAAAACGAAGAGAGCGTAAGAATACGAGGAGCAGCTTTCAGTTATGTTAAAATCTTTACGACTTTATCATTTTATAATAACGCAAAATAGTGCTTCTCATAGCCGCTAAGTAACAATATACCGCCCTAACAAAATAGTTCTAAACTATTTAAAGAGACTGTCGCCCATCCAAACCATGACAGTCTCTTTTTTTTTACTAAAAGTTCCTAACTGCATGCGTGAGGATGTTGCTCGAAAAAACAGTAAATGACTTGATCCGGTCACGAACCCCGGGGCGGCATGTTTATTGGTTTTGTCGATTGTAAACAACATGCTATACCCCGGTTTCTCTCACTTATGCCAATAAGTTGTGTTTTTAGTCTTTTAGCAAATAGTATCCTCATCTGTTACAATCCGCTTATCTGCTAATAAGCACAAAAAAACTGGCCTATTAAACATACATGCTGTCGCGTTGTTGCATTAAGGCCTCATCCGAAATATAATCGTCGTATTCCATTTGTTTGTCGATGATTCCCGTGGGGGTAAGTTCAATGATGCGGTTACTCACGGTTTGAATAAATTCGTGGTCGTGGCTCGAAAATAGCACAATACCTTTAAACTGTATCAAGCGTTCGTTAAAGGCCTGAATGGATTCCAGGTCGAGGTGGTTGGTTGGGGTATCCAAAATCATGGTGTTGGCATTTTTTAGCATCATACGTGCTATCATACAACGCATTCTCTCGCCACCGGATAGTACTCGGCTCTTTTTATATATCTCTTCGCCCGAAAACAGCATCTTGCCCAAATAGCCCCTTATAAACATTTCAGTAGTGTCGTTTGAGTATTGCGATAACCAGTCGGCAATATTGAGGTCGTTATCAAAGAATTCGGAATTTTCAACAGGAAGGTAAGCCGTTGTAATCGTTTGCCCCCAGCGGTATTCGCCTGTTTGGGGTTCGTTAATCCCGTTGATAATATCGAACAAGGCACTCATGGCGCGAGGGTCTTTTGATAAAAATACAATTTTGTCGTTTTTTTCTACGTTAAACGATACATCTTTAAACAATGTCTCCCCCTCAAGCGATGCGCTCAGGTCGCGCACTTCCAGGATGGTATTCCCGGGCTCACGCTCGGGTGTAAATATAATAGCCGGATATTTACGTGTAGAGGGTTGAATCTCTTCGATGTTCAATTTCTCAATCATCTTCTTACGGCTTGTTGTTTGCTTACTCTTGGCCACATTGGCGCTAAAACGAGCAATAAACTCCTGGAGTTCCTTTTTCTTTTCCTCGGCTTTTTTGTTGTGCTGCTGCTGTTGGCGTAGTGCCAGTTGGCTGGATTCGTACCAGAAACTGTAATTGCCCGAAAATACCTGAATTTTGCCAAAGTCGATATCGACGGTGTGGGTACAAATAGAATCTAAAAAGTGGCGGTCGTGGGATACTACAAGTACCGTATTTTCAAAATGGGTAAGATAATTTTCGAGCCAGCTTACCGAGTCTAAGTCCAGATCGTTAGTAGGTTCATCCAGCAGTAGGTTGTCGGGCTTACCAAACAAGGCACGTGCCAACAGTACTTTAACCTTTTGCTTACCACTCAGGTTGCTTAACAAAGTATTGTGTACTTTTTCTTTTATACCCAGTCCGCTCAACAGGCTGGCCGCATCGCTTTCGGCATTCCAGCCGTCCATTTCGGCAAATTTTTCTTCCAGCTCAGATGCTTTAATACCATCTGCGTCGGTAAAATCGGCTTTTGCGTATAGGGTGTTTTTTTCGTTCATCACATCCCAAAGTGTGCTGTGCCCCATCAATACGACATCAATTACCGACAAGTTGTCAAATTCATGATGATCCTGCTTAAGCACCGACAAACGTTCATTAGGGCCAAAAACTACCGTTCCGCCGGTAGGATCCAACTCGCCGCTTAGTATCCGTAAGAAGGTGGACTTGCCTGCACCATTGGCACCTATTATGCCGTAACAATTGCCTTGTGTAAACTTTAAATTCACATCCTGAAAAAGTGTTCTTTTACCGAATTGAATTTTTAAATTAGAAACTGTAATCATTTATATTTGTTTTGCTTTTAAGCGGTTTGTTGATAAAATAGCCGCAAAGGTAAGTATAAATATTTAGTGGCTTCCGGAAAATGTAGTTTTATTAAATGGACTAATTGTGGAATAATGTGTATTTTAGCCTGATTGTTTTTAACCTATTTACTTATTATGATGAAAAACCTTTTGATAGCTGCCACTCTTATGCTGTTATGGGCTTGCACCGGCATAAAGGAAACATCTACAAAGCAAGCATTGGAAACCAATGTGCCCAGTGCTTCGGGCAATACATTTGAAAGGCAGATGAAAGGGATAGAATTTTATGCTTCAGGTAACAATGGTGGGTGGACGCTGGAGATTGATTTTGATCGGGTTGTCAGATTCTTCAGAGCAAATGAGGATTCAGTTTTTGAAGTGAACATTGTTACCCTGGGCGAAGGCTTAAAAGGCCCGGATGCCACCCATCAGGTTGCCAATAGTGAAGGGGAGTTGAATATTGAGATAAAAACAAAAGAAAATCCTTTTGCGCAAGAAGATGCTTTTCCGTATCATGTGAGCTTGAAGTATATTGATTTTAAGACTAATACAACGTACGAGTTTGTAGGTGGTGGTGAGTTTTATGGAGCCATAGCCTTACACGATATTTGGATGCTGGAAAAAATGGATCGCGATAAATTGAAAATCGCACAGGATGAGCAGCAACCCTATATGGAAATTCATTTAGATAAACAGAAAGTAATGGGGCATTTGGGTTGTAATGCGTTTACGGCAGATGTGTATTTTGGCAGAAAGCAAATAAGTTTTTCATCTGTGATGAGTACCAAAATAGGCTGTCCTGTTTTAAAACTGGAACAACAATTTGCAAAGGCTATCGGCAACCATACTTTCAATTACCGTTTCGAGAACTTACATTTGATGTTGGAAAACGAAAAAGATACCCTTATTTTTAGAAAGACGGATTGACATAAAAAGCGCCTCTGCCTTATCTTCCGTTGTGCGGAGGGGTATGGAATGTAATGTGACGCTTGCAGCTGAATTGGTACAAGCTGTGGCAAACATTGAAAGCGTCTTCTTTTTTATTGCGCAGAAGGAAAAATATTTTATTTAAACAGATTAATTAAGGATGATATAATGCACATTGTAAAATTTAGTGAACTTACAGATCAGTATAAAGTTATTTTTTTTGATGCTTATGGGGTGCTTATAAATCATGCAGGAATGATGGATGGAGTGAAGGAAATGTTTGATGATTTAAAACATAAGGGAATTTACTTTTACATCATTACCAATGATGCATCCAGCTCGCCTGAACTTTTGGCAAAGTATTATAACGATAGAGGTATTGAACAGGTAAAGCCTGAAAATATGGTGTCATCCGCCATGATGAGCATGCGTTTTTTAAAAGAGAACGTACCTCCCGGCGCTTCTGTTGCCTATCTGGGCCGGCCAACATCGGAGTATTATATCCGTAAAGCAGATCTTGTCCCTATCCGAATAGAAACGGTAAAACCCACTAATTATCCACAATTGGGTGCCATAGTACTTTTTGATGATGCCGGTTACGATTTTCAACCGGCCGTAAATAAAACACTTAACGTAATCAGAGGTACCGATGTACCTGTTATTGTGGCTAACCCCGATTTGATATATCCGGTAAACGAATACGAAAGTGCGCTTGCCGTAGGCAGTGTGGGTAACATGTTGGAGAAGGTGGCCAATCGCAGTTTCTTTCGCTTTGGAAAACCCGATGTGAGTGTTTTTGAACTGGCTTTTGAACTGGTAAACAAAAAGCGTACGATATCGAAGCGAGAGGTTTTAATGGTGGGCGATACACTGGATACAGATATTGCAGGTGGAAACAACTTTGGTATAGATACGGCTTTAGTGCTTTCCGGAAGCACACTGAAAAACCAGGCCGTAAAAATGATGGACAACAAACAAATAAAACCTACCTATATTTGTAATTCAATAATGGATTAGTAGGGTTAAAATAAATTGGCAACAAGCTACCTTTCGCCATATGATTTATTTGTGATAAACACAAAACTCAAATATTAAAGGTATCTTTGCAAGTGCAATTTTTTAAAAAAACGATGGCAGAAATAGGCAAGTATAATGTTTTAAAGGTAGTGAAAGATTTGGACTTTGGTCTGTATTTAGATGGGGGAGAAGAGCTGGGCGAAATATTGATTCCCAGGAGATACGTACCCGTAAATTGCACCGTGGGTAACGAGCTGGAGGTGTTTATTTATTTAGATTCGGAAGATAGGCTGATTGCCACCACCGAAATGCCCGAAGCAACCGTAGGAGAATTTGCTTTTCTCGAAGCCGTGTCGGTGAGTAAGGTGGGTGCCTTTTTAAACTGGGGATTACCTAAGGACTTACTGGTTCCTTTTCGCGAACAGAAGATGGATATAGAAAAAGGGAAAAAGTATGTGGTGTACATTTATCTCGACGACGAAAGCCGTAGGATTGCAGGATCAACAAAAATAGAAAAGTTTTTAGATAACCTGCCTCCAAATTATCATGTGGGCCAGCAGGTGGATTTGATGGTGTTTAATCAATCGGAACTGGGTTATAAAGCCATTGTTAACGGTATGCACACCGGTATTATCTACGACAACGAAGTTTTCCGCAACTTAAAAAAAGGGGAGAAAATAAAAGGTTATATAAAAAAGGTAAGGGAGGATGATAAAATTGATTTGGTACTTGAAAAACCGGGATATGGTAAAGTGGATGGCATAGCCCAAGCATTGTTAGAAAGATTGAAAAAAGCCAACGGGTTTATCGACATCACCGATAAAAGTCCTGCCGATGAAATAGCCCGCAGATTGGGAATTAGTAAAAAGAATTTTAAAAAGGCTGTAGGAGCGCTGTATAAGCAAAAGATTATCACCATTGAAGCAGGCGGCATACGGTTGCTGGAGTAAATAACGATTAGCAATCGCAGGGGGTGTAATTTATGGTAAAATAAAAGGTAGATCCTTTATTGATTTCCGAGTGCAACCAAATTTGGCCACCTAACATTTCTACGCAAGCTTTGGTTATGGATAAGCCCAGGCCTGTTCCGCCATAAATTTTCTCTGTATTGCTACTGGCCTGTATAAATCTATCAAAAATATTTCCCTGTTTGTCTTTTTCAATGCCAATACCTGTATCCCGTACGAAAAAATGAAGGTAGTCGTCACTCACTGAACATCCTAGCGTGATGCTGCCTTCAGAAGTGAATTTTAGGGCGTTGCTGAGTAAGTTTTCAAGAATTTGTCGTAAACGGGTTGGGTCGGTTATCAAGCATAGTGGCTCATTGGGTACTTCCAACAAAATGGTAATGGGTCTTTTCTTCTCGCTTATTTGCTCTTTATAAATTTCAATGAGTTCGTGTAGCAATTCTTTTACATTGGTAGGTTCCAGCGTGGGTTTAATATAACCCGAATCGAACTTGGCGATGTAAATAATATCGTTTATAATGCTTAAAAGGTGGTTGCCGCTATTGCTGATAATATTGGCGTAACGTTTAATTTCGTCAGGTGTCGCACTGGAGTCTTCTGCCAAAAACGTCGAAAAACCAATAATACCATTTAATGGGTTTCGTATTTCGTGGCTCATATTGGCCAAAAAGGCCGATTTTAACCGGTCGCTTTCTTCGGCCTTTTCTTTGGCCAGCTCCAGTTCTCCAATCATTTTTTTGCGTTCGGTTATGTCTAATTTAACAGAAACAAAGTTCGTTATGTTACCTTTTGGGTTAATAATAGGAGATGTAATTGTTTTTTCCCATATCAGATCGCCATTCTTTTTTTTATTTAAAAATTCTCCCACCCATGTTTTTCCACTTAATATGGTGTCCCAAAATATTTTATAAAAATGATTATTATGAAATCCAGATTTAAATAAGTTACATTTTTTACCAATGAGTTCCTCTTTGGTATAGCCTGTAGATACACTAGCATATGGGTTAGCGTATTGTATAACACCCTCTATGTTGGTGATGATTATGCTTGTTGGGTTTTGTTCTATGGCCATTAGTAATTTGGCATTGTTTTCTTCGGCTTTGGATCTTATTTGTACGTTCACGAGCATTTGAGCATAAATTTTTATCATCTGTTTTTCATCATCCGTAAAAGCATGATGTTGCTTCACAAAATCAAAACCGATAAATCCTGTACAATGGTCACCGTGCATCAAAGGTGAGGATAGTACGTTTTTTACTTCATGTTTTAGCAACATCTTGCGTGTACGCTCAATAGGGTAATCCGAAACGTTAAGTATTTCCACGTCCTCTCCCTTGCTGTGCTTTTCCACCCAATCGGGAAAATGCGAAAAAGGTACGGCTTGCGATTGCTTTATTAGGGGTTTTATGTTGTTTTTGCAGTACTCACCGGTATTAATAGCTATCTGTTTTTTGTGGTTATAATCAAATATATAGCTTCTGTCGGCACCTACAAAAATGGCTAGTTTTTTAAGTGAATAGTTGATTGCCCAGGTAGTTTTGTTTAGTGGAATATTTATAAAGGTTGAAGCCAACTCCATGATGGTTTTTCGCAGTTCCAATTGATATTGTATTTGCTTTTGGGCGTGTATGCGTTCGCTTATGTTACGTATAGTGCAATAAATGGTGCTTTCCCCTTGAAAACTAACCGCTTTTCCCACTATTTCAACATCTATTTCTCTACCATCTCGGTGTCGTAGTTTGCTTTCAAATTTTTGTATGCAAGCGGTTTTTAAAACTGTTTGCAATTTTTCAAGCATTATAGGTAACAGGCGTGAGGGTACAAATTGGGTAAAGGAGGTGCCCAGTATTTCATCGTTGTTGTAACCCAGCATTTTTTGCTGACGGTCGTTTACAAACTTGAGCATGCCTTTGCTATCGAGCACTACAATGATATCGTTGGTGTTATCTACTATAATACGATATTTTTGCTCGGTATTGAGCAAACTTTCTTCAATTTGCTTTTGTGCGGTAATATCAATGGCGGTACAAACCACATAGGCAACATGGCCTTTGCTGTTTAGTTTGGGCGCTTTGGTGATGGACAGGTATCTTCGTTCTGAATTTTTACTGGTGAACCAACCGTATGTTCGGGATGTTTTTTTGCTTTCGAATACTTTATGGTTGGATTGGTAATACGCGTCGGCTTCGTTTTGGGGTAGTAAATCGTATAGGTCGGCGTTGTATACAGTAGATACCTCGTAACCTAAAAAGTCGGCATGGGCTTTATTGGCTGCACCATATTTCCGGGGGCTTGTTAGATACCATATTTGATGAGGGATATCTTCGATAGAAAAATCATCGATTGCAGGCTCCCGGGGAAGGGGTTTTTTAGATGATTCGGAGCCTCCGGTAGTTTGGGTTTCCATACCATTATCGATTATATGCAAGTTAGTATTGTAATTCAGGCTTTCTCAAATTTAACTATTTTTTCTGGTAAAAGCTACGATGTACACCTATATTTATGAGGTACCACAGCTTATCTAAACAAAATAAAACAAAGGTTCTGACGGTTCGCTTATGGTGTTTGGCATTCTCCGTGAGGAGGATAGGTTGAAGTAAATTTTAAGTTTTTCATTAACTTTAATTTTATGAGACTGAATATTAAAAAAATGATTTTATCATTCTTATTTCTTGGCAAAATCCAGGGGTTTAAATGATTAAATACGCCAATATATCGCTTTTGTAAGGTTATTTTTAACCCTTACAATAAGCACACACGGGATGCGCATTTGCCTGGCAAACGCATCTCGTACTTGACGTTTTACATATCGCTACTAATTAGCCATCCCCGGGATAACCTCGTAAATGAAGCATTTGTTAATTCATGCTATTTAAATCGTAGATATTATGTATAAAAACACTATTTTTGGTGAAATATATTGAGGTAATATTTGTTTGTAATTTGTTAAGTATTTGTATCACAGCATATTGTCTCGTTTTTTTGTTATAATACCCGTTTAAATGATGAATGTAAAAAGAAATAATGCATGGTTGCTCCTGTTGCTGTTATTGGGTAGTGTTTCATGTATTCCACAAAAGGAATTATTGTATCTGCAAAACAAAGAATCGGTGGTGGATTATCCGGACGCCGATGTAATTACCGGCAAGTATATTTTGCAGCCCAACGATTATCTTTTTATTCAAGTATCTACCTTCGACCCTAAAATATCCGAGTTTTTTAATTCAACACGTGCGGGCAATACCTCGCAAAGTACACAAAGTAACATGTTTATGTATATGATTGACGACCATATGGATATAGATTTTCCATATGCCGGAAAAATCAACCTACAAGGATGCAACCTGCCATGTGCCAAGCAAAAGATTAAGGAGGCCTTAAAGCCCTTTTTAAAAGATGCTAATTTAATTGTTCGCATGGGTAGTAACGCATACACCATTTTAGGAGAGGTGAAAAATCCCGGACAGCACAAGATGAGCAAAGATCAGATAACGATATTTGAAGCTTTGGGCACGGCAGGCGATTTAACCCCGTTCGGAAAAAGAAAAGATGTTAAAATTGTACGTCCACAACCCGATGGTGGCTACCAAACCATTATAGTGGATATTACCGATAACGAAATAGTGGGATCAGATAAATATTATATTTACCCCAACGATTTTATCTATGTTAGGCCTATACGTGCCAAGCAATTGGGAATTGGAGAATCATTTAGCCTGGGTGTTTTTTCATCGCTATTGGCTTTAACCCTTACTATTGTTACTTTAACCCGATAGATATAAAACTGTATTGATATGCAAAAAACGCCAAACAGTTCTACCCCTGATGCTGCCTCAATAATCAATCTGGATTATAAAAAGTTAATAAGAGACCTGCTCCGGTATTGGTGGTTGTTTGCTATTACCATTCCACTGGCGTTGGGTGGGGTGTATCTGCGCCACCGATGGGTAACGGAAATTTACAGCGCGTCAATGCGTATCTTAATGGAAGAGAGAGGAAATGAAATGCCGCAGACAGATATGATGGCGGGTTTTGGCCTTACACCGGGTATGAGAAATCTGGATAACCAATTGGCCGTTTTAACATCCTGGGATATGGTGGGCAAGGCTATTGATGCGCTGGATTTTAATGTAGGTTATTTTGTACAGGGCAATTTTAAAACAACCGAAATATATCCGGCAAGTGACTACAAGGTGGAATTTGATACTTTACATCCACAATTATTAAATACACCGTTTTATATAAAGCAAATAGATAAGCAACATTTTGAGTTGAGTTATGCTGCGGAAGGACAAGGTGCATACAATTATACAACCGGAGCTTATGTAGGTGGTCCGGGTGCTATGCTGCCGGTAGCACGATACCAATTGGGCGAATGGATAACCAGCAAATGGTTTCGCTTTAGGTTGGTGGGTAATGGTCTGTCTCTATCTAACGAAAATCAATATTACTTTATTTTTAACCATCCCAACTCGTTAATAAGTAGATATTCAAGTTTGATAAGAACATCCAAAACGGATGAATCTTCTATCATACGTGTTTCAATAACCGGTGCTAACAAGGCGAAAAATATCCGTTTTTTAAATACCCTGGCTAATGTGTTTATTGATTCCAACCTCGAAAAAAAGAATCAGATAGCCACCAATACTATTCGCTTTATTGAGTCGCAATTGCTAAATATCCGTGATTCACTAAGTGATACAGGTGCCGAGCTAAGTAACTTCAGAACCAGTAACCGAATACAGAGTATATCTACAAAAGCCGAATATTTGTTCAATCAATTGCAGGAGGCGGAACGAAAAATGGCCGAACTGCACATTATGGAGAATTATTATGATTATCTGATTCAATATTTTGGCAATGACGATATCGATAATGATATTATTGCCCCTGCTATTTATAAAGTGGATAATCAATTGTTAACGGCTCAAATTCAACGTGTAATAGAGTTGAATACCGAACGACTGGCGGTGCAAATCCCTTTGGGAGAAGCCAGGAATCCATATTCCGAACAAAAAGAGATGGAGATGGAGCTAGCCAAAAAAACATTGATAAAATCTATCGAGAGTCAAAAAATGGCATTGGGTAAAGAGATGGACAGGATTGATGCCGAAAAAGCCGGATATGAAGCCAACCTGTATAGCTTGCCCGAAACGGAGCGTAAGCTGCTGGGAATAGAACGCAAATTTGATTTAAACAATGAGGTATATACCTTTTTGCTCCGAAAAAGATCCGAGGCACAAATTCAAAAGGCTTCTAACACGCCCGATCATCAGGTTTTAGAAGCTGCCCGAAGCGGGGGTATGGTTACTCCCAATATACAAAACGACTTTCAGAAAGCTGCTCTGGCAGGTATATTGATACCTTTATTGTTGCTTATAGTAAGGCAATTACTCAACAATAAAATAACCAGTGTGGATGATGTGTCGCGCATAACTGACCTGCCTATTGTGGGTCAAGTGCTACATAGCAATAAGCCCGAAGTAAACGTGGTAAGTAATCATCCTAAAACCGTGGTAACAGAGGCTTTTAGGCGAGTTCGTGCCCGATTGGATTTTTTAGTGGGCGACATAGAATCACCTATTATTACAGTAACCTCCTCCATGCCCGGCGAAGGTAAAACGTTTTGTTCGCTTAATCTGGCATCAGTTTTTGCGTTGGCAGGAAAAAAAACCGTTATCATTGGCTTTGATATGCGTAAACCCGGTTTAAATAAAGTGTTGGGACTCAACGATAAGGATGGCGTTTCAAACTTTTTGATAGGTCAGTCTGCCTTAAAAGATATCCTGATACCTGACCCCTCGGGCTTAAGTAATTTATATATCATACCATCCGGGGTAATACCACCAAACCCTTCCGAACTCATTGGCTCCGATAAAACTAAGGAGTTGTTTAGTTTATTGAAGAAGGAATTTGATATGATACTTCTGGACTCTCCACCGATGGGTGTTGTGGCCGATCCTTATCTGCTGGCCCGACAATCTGACGCCTTGATATTCCTGGTGCGCCACAACCACACGATAAGGCAAATGTTTGCACATACTGTTTCCAATCTAAAGGCCGAAGGAATAGAAACCAACGTAGGTATTATTTTAAACGACCTGAACATGAAACGCGGTGTTTATGGAGCGGGTTATGGATATGGATACGGTTATGGGTATGGCTATGGTTACGGCCACGGATACTACGAGGAATAAAGGGAAACCGGAAAACACAAGCGCATGGACCTATGTTTTCCAGCTCTCTTGAATGTGGCTGCCTGTTTCCGGGTTTTGAACAATATTCAGAAAGGTGGGTATTTCTTGCTGCATTTCTTCTACATGCGATATAACGCCAACAATGCGGTTTTCGTTCCGCAGGTTTTTCAGGGTGCTAAACACCACTTGTAAAGAGTCCTTATCAAGCGATCCAAAACCTTCGTCCAGAAAAAAGAAGTTCCGTTGGGTCTGCGTGAGGTTTTGAATATTGTCGGCCAAGGCCAGGGCTAGCGAAAGGGCAGCCTGAAAGGTTTGTCCGCCTGAGAGCGTTTTTACACTTCGTAGCTTGCCACCATTCAGGTAATCTCTCACTTCAAAGCTGTTGTCCTGGCTTAATTCCAGACTAAGGCTTTGCCGGGTCATTTTATAAAAGCGCTGGTTAGCCGCAACACATAAATTTTGTAGATATACCGATGAGATATAGTTTACAAAACCACTTTTATAAAATAATTTACGCAGGGTGTCTATATCGGCAGCACGCAGCTTAAGCTTAGCCAGCTCTTCTGTTATTTCTTTTTTTAAGGTGAGTTTTTTATTTAGCTCGCTTAGGGTTGTTTCTGTCTTACCATGTTTACGGTGCGCCGCATCTATTTCTTTTTTATATTCGGCAGCCAGGCTAATTGCTTTTTGGTGTTTTTCGGCATGGTAAGTTTGCTTGTTAAGCGCCAGTATTAATTTTTGAATTTCGTTGTGGATGAGTTGATGGTTATTGTGGAAATCCTGTATTTTTTGCTTAGAAGCTTCAATGTTTAATTGTAGCGAAAGGATGGATAAAATGTTGTCTTTGGTACTGTACGATGAGTTGGCAATATCAGCCTCAAGCTTTAATTGCAAAGCGTCAAGATGTTTGTTTTCCGATTGTAAATGTTTTTTATTAATGTCTATTTTGCTTTGTAATACGGCCGCTACCTTTTGATGTTCTTCAAGCTGTTTGCGAAGATGCTCATATTCCATAGTGGTTTTGGATACGATGCTTTGCAATTCATGTACTTTACCCGTGATTTGTTCGCTGCTGGTTTCTTTCAGGTTGTTAATAAGTTTATCCGGAATGTTGCGTAAAAGAATCTCTTTGGCGCTTTGATTTTTGTCTATTTCACGCTCAATCTTAATTAGCTCCTGATTGTATTTTTCTGTGTTTTTAACTTCCCGGGCATACCGTTCGCGTAATTGCAATAATTTTTTTTCGTCGGCATCAATAGCGTTATTTATTTCGGTATACGTTTTTGCGGCCTTTAACAGCAGTTCCTCTTCTTTGTATTGCGGCACTATTTTATTTTGATGCTCTTTTGCTTCGTTTAAGATACGCGTAACTTTGGCATCCAGCGTCTTTAGTTGTGTTTGTATCGGTTTATTGCTGGCCGCATACCGCTCAATAAGCCGGGTGAGCTTGCGGTTGTGCTGTAAAAGCGCTTCTGTTTTTTCTGCTTTTTCTTTGTAGGTTTTAATTTGCTGCCTGATGTCTCCGGCATTATGTGGTTTAGGATGATGCTCCGATCCGCACAAGGGGCAGGCACGGCCATCGGTAAGTTGCAGGGCATAGGTTTCCAGACCCGATTGCACCAGTAGACTATCACGTTGCTTATTGATATTTTTAAGCTGTTCTTCGTAATGTTCTGTACTTTTACTTAGCTCTTCCAGCCATTGCTTTAGGTCGTCCGTGGCGGGTGAGAAACCGGCTTGTTGTAGGTTATTACGCAGTTGCTGCATTAATTTGGATGATTGCTCGTTTCCCGTTTTTATTTCCTGTTGGGTGTCGTCGATAAGGGTGTTTAGGTTTTTGTTGTGCAAGTGCCATTGTTGTGCCCGGTTAATGGTTTCGATATCAGGGCGTTGTTTTTTCAGCTCGGACAAAGTGGTCATCAATTCCTTCTCTTGCACTTCCATTGATTTAAGCTTATGTGTGAGTTCTGTAATAAAAGCTTCACCTTTTTTAAGCCGTTGGTTATCGCTGTTTATCTTAAGTATCAACCTTTTTGCCTCAGATAACTTACCAAGGTCATCGATCTCTTTTTTTATACGCTCGATGGTTTTGTATTCCTGGCTTATCTGTTCAAACTTAATGTTCAGTTGGTTTAAATCGGTCTGGGTTTTTTGTAGTAATAGTTGGTCGGCATTTATTTCGCCTTGGAGGGCTTGTGTTTTTTGTTGTACTACGGTAATTGATTCCAGTGTGTTTTTAAAATGGATGATACAATATTCGTAAGCACCTATGTCTTTTTGTAGCTTTATGATAGACTCTTTTTGTTTGTTTAGTTCATCTGCTTTTTTTTGGTAGATGCTAAGTTGTGCGGTGTTTTCTTTTAGCTTTTCCAGCGCTAGCACGGCTTGGTCGTGTTTTATTTGTTCGCGCAAAAGAACCTGTAGATTATTTTCAATTTCTTTAAGTTGCAATTGAAGTTCTTTTTGTTGTTGAACGGATACTTCGCCAAGCTGCTCAAGGCGACCCGATAAGTTTTGTATGCTGGCATTGTTTTCCAATTCCAGATTTTTTACTTTGGCTGAAAGTTCGTATTTCTGCAGTCCAAATAATTCCTTCATCATTTGGGTGCGCTCACTACTTTTGAGCTGTAAAAATTCTTGAAACTTTCCCTGAGGGATGATGATGGTGCGCTTAAAATTGTCGTAGCTTAAGCCGATAGTGCTTTCCAGCTCTTCCTGGCTTATAGGGATGAACTTATCGTTTATTTTTTTATAAAGTGCTCTGTCAATTTTTTTTACATCGTCAAATCGCTTGCTGTTTCGTTTGGCCGAAGCTTGCACACGGTATACCTCGCCGTTTTTTCCGGCCGTAAAATCAAACGCTATAAACAGTTGGTTCGATTTTAAATTCATCATATTGTAGTTACGGTTGTCGCCGCTTAAAAGTAATCGGTCTGTTTTTCCGTATAAGGCAAAAGTAATGGCCTCTAAAATGGATGATTTTCCACTACCTACTGTGCCAAAAATACCGAAGATGTGATTGGACGTGAGTTTTTCAAAGTCGATGGTTTGCCTGTGCTGATAGGAGTACAAGCCTTCAAATGTAAGTTTTATGGGTATCATGCGTTTTGTTTTTGATCGGCTATTACTTCATTTAATAAACTGAGGATGCTTGGGTTAGGCTCCAGTCCGTTCACATGTTTAAAGTAATCGGTAAACAAGCTTGTAAAATCTTTGCCTATATCTATGTTTTTGCTGTTGCTTTGATTTGATGCTGCTGTTTTAAGTTGCGGAATCAGGGTAACAATGCCGCTATGTAACGCGTTAAGATGCTGCCTGTCCGCAGCAGAAATATACGCATCGGTTTTTAGGGTCAGCTCTATCAGCTTGTCCTGATTGCTTAAGAGTAACTCTTCGGCCTCTTTCATCCCGTCTGCCCGTAATCTCAACAACCCTTTGCCTTGTTTAAGTTCTACAGCCAATACCTCTGCTTTTTTGCCGGGCTTTACCTCCACTATCATTACATATTTTTGTTGATTCGTTTCGGCAAATGAGTAGGATAAAGGACTGCCTGAGTAAACTACGGGTTGTATATCCGATGCTATGATTTGCTTTCGATGCAGGTGGCCCAGTGCAACATATTGCACCTGCGGAGGAAAGTTATCAGCATAAACTACCTGGGCACCACCAACATGCAGGATGGGTCTTTCGTCATCGGATTCCTCCTGCGCTTGTTGGCCACGTTTAACAACAAAAAGATGAGTGGCCAAAATATTCACTCCTTTGTTGTCACAGTATTTGTTAGCAATTTGGGCCCACCGGTTTTGTAGTATATCCCGCAGGTCGGCTTCTTTGTCCTGAACATTTAATGCTTGTTTTAAACGAAACTCGTTGGCATAGGGGGTAGTGATTATCCTTAAGGGATAATTGGCCGTGGGGACATTGAATTCCACAAAGCCTTCGTCTGTTTTAGAGAGTTCCAAACCCGATTCGAGTTTAAAGGGCATTGTTTTACTGTTGGGGTAACCCAAAAAAATAATGCCGCATTCGCGTGCCAGTGGGTCGGCCGTCTCAATTCTATCGGGAGAATCGTGGTTCCCCGAAATAGCCACTACCGGCCTGGTTCCTTCGCGCGTGAGTTGCTTTACCGTTCTGTAAAAAAGCTCAATGGCTTCCGATGCTGGGTTGTATGTATCAAATAGATCACCTGAAATAACCACGGCATCTACGCTTTCGGAATCGGCAATGGAGCATATCTCGCCCAATACCAATGTTTGTTCCTTGATGCGTGAAAAATTTTCGAGCTTTTTACCAACGTGCCAATCGGCACTATGTAATATTTTCATATACGCTATAAATTACAAAGTGGGTGAAGATATCAAAACTAATAAAAAAACGGATGTTTTGTGATAGCAATAGGCCGGGGCAACAGCGAATGAACCAGGAAGCCCAATTGAACATGGTGTTGTATGGTTTTTGATGAAACAATGTATAAAAGCTACGGAGTAAGTTTAAAAATAGGGTAATACATGCTATTTGTTGAATGAAACAGAGCGTATACCCTTATTTTATTGACTTAAGATTTGGTTTATACTTTGAATAATCTATATTTGTAGGGCAAATATTAGTGAACTTAGTTGTTAACCCTAAAAATTATCAGTTATTATGAACAAAGCACAATTAATTGATGCAATTGCCGGAGATTCTGGTTTAACAAAAGCAGACGCAAAAAAAGCGTTAGATTCATTTATTAAAGTTACCGGCGATGCGCTTAAAAATGGCGACCGTATTTCGCTTATCGGTTTTGGTTCTTTTTCTGTTTCCGAAAGAAGTGCTAGAACAGGAAGAAACCCACAAACAGGTAAAGAGATTCAAATTGCTGCAAAAAAAGTAGTTAAATTTAAAGCAGGTAGCGAATTAAGTGACTCTGTAAACTAGTTCTCTTTTTCCAAAAAGAATTTTAGAGAGTACCTTACGTGCTCTCTTTTTTTTGCTATAACTACTAGCCGATGAAAACCCAACTACTTGATTATTTGAGCGGGCATCTCACCGAAAACAGAAATGCATTGTTCGATAAAGTTTTAAAAGATAGAACAAGGTATTTGACTGTAGTGCTCGAAGATATCTATCAATCGCATAATGCAAGTGCGGTGCTGCGTTCGTGCGATTGCTTTGGGATTCAGGATATCCATATTATTGAAAACAGAAACAAATATACAGTGAACCGTGATGTGGCATTGGGATCGGCCAAGTGGTTGAGCTTGAAAAAGTATAATCAAAACGAAAACAATTCACAAGAGGCATTACAAAAGCTCAAAAAACAGGGATACAGGATTGTTGCCACTACACCGCACAGCAGCGATGTTGAACTGTATGATTTTGATGTGACCAAAGGTAAAACGGCGCTTGTATTTGGAACCGAACTGACGGGGGTTTCAGAGCTGGTAAAACAAGAGGCCGACGAATTTTTACGTATCCCCATGTATGGATTTACCGAAAGTTTTAATATATCGGTTTCAGCCGCTCTGGTTTTGCAACATCTGGCACATGAAATCCGAAAACGGAATGTAAACTGGCAACTAAGCAAGCAAGAAATGGAGGATGTAAAATTGCAATGGATTAAAGCTTCAGTAAAAAGTTCCGACTTGATTGAAAGAGAATATTATAATAAGTATAAGTGATAAAAGCAATTTCTATATAGACCAAGGTGTAGAATTCGGTGATTAATAGCTTTTTTTGTATCTTTAAATACAAAAGAAATGGTAAAATATGTTTTCTTTGTGCTTATATTTCTATTTTTTGAATAAACTATCGCCCTATGAATTGTATAATTATTGACGATGATAAGTTCTCGACCAGGGTTATTACTGATTTTGTTAATAAAACAGATGAGTTAAACCTAATTGGGACTTACGAAAGTGCAGTTGATGGCATTAATTATCTGAATGGTAAAAATGCCGAACAAATAGATATACTCTTTTTGGATATTGAAATGCCGGAAATGACAGGCATTGATGTGTTAAAAACCTTACAAGTATTGCCGCAAGTAATTATTTATTCTTCACAGGATAAATATGCGGTCGAATCCTATGAGTACAATGTAACGGATTATTTGCTGAAACCGGTCACCTATCCACGTTTTTTAAAGGCCATCAACAAGGTAAAAGAGAAAAACGAAAAAAGAGAGGATGTAACTAAAAGCGGCACCGAAATATTTATTAAAAACAACTCATCGCTGGTTAGGGTAAAATATCAAGATATTTTATGGATAGAAGCTTTGGAGAATTACGTTGTGGTAAATTCTTTTAATGAAAAGTACACTATACACTTTACCATGAAGGCCATTGCCGATAAAATGCCGGCCGATAAGTTTGTGCGGGTTCATCGTTCATTTATTGTAAATATCAGTAAGATAAAAGTGATTGAGGATAATTCGGTGGTGATTAAAACCGAAACAGGATCAAAAGTAATTCCCATTGGTAAATCGTATAAAGATCAGTTGATGAATGATATCAACCTGATTACCAAATAGTATGAATGTAAATAAGTACCTAACTAACCACTATTGATTGCAGTAGTGGTTTTTTAAATTGTCTTATTAAATTTAGCTAAGCATACAGAGTGGGTAAATAGGAATTCGGTTGGTGTAAAGCGCTTAACTCTTGCTATACTGCAGGCTCTGGTCTGCGACTATCCGACATAGCAGTTGCACAAAGGTTTTGCAGACTTGGTTGCAGGCTAATTTTTGAAAAAATACGAGTAACACTGAGGCTTTTTTTAAATAGCACTATTGGAACCATGGTAATTTATTTACTTTGTCCATCCATTTTTACCCTTTGAGCTTACTTTGTTTTGTGGGGATTCTAACAGAAAGAAGGCGTGCCTCCGAATACAAAGTTGCCTATTACTGCATGTGCGAACCCTGCTCACTGTTCACTTTTTTACCGTTTTACTGTTCTCCGTTTTACCCTTGCTTTTCCTGCCGGTAATCCAGTTCCAGTACTTACGCATCAGTTCACCAACTGTATCAAATTCTTCTTGGTACGATAAACCTATGCCTTGGGTAGTGGGGGAGTTGTCGAAGCTAAAATCGTCGTTACTACGGGTGTAGGCTTTGGCACGCAGGCTACCCGATTGGTTTAATTTAACATCCAGATCAAAATCGCCTACGATATTACTTGAGTTGGGGTTGTTAGCACCAAACCGACCGTACTTGCCGTATTCTACATTTCCATTGAGGGTAACACGATCGTTAAATATTTGAGTGGAAAGTGCCACTTCAATCTGTTCGCTCGATATCTCGTTCTCGGGGCGGTAACTGATGCCTACATCTACATCGTCAAGCATCTGCGAAACCAGGTTGCTGAGCTGACCAGAGAGTAGCTCGTAGGTATAGGCATTGGCCAAATTGCTGCTCTGTCCGGAGCTGCCCGAAGAATTATAGCTGGGTGTATAAAACTTGTTAAGAACCAATAAGGAAAGCACTTGTCGGTTAAGCTCTTCTTCGGTGCTGATAGCTTCGCGCACAATGGTTTGCGTGCTTTGTTCAAGGGTAGGAGCAGTTATGTTAAAATTGATATTGGGTTGCGACAAACGATTGCTCAATATCAAATCCACGTTAATGGGTACTCTGCCCGATATGTCGTTGGATGCACTGGAGCTTGGGTTAAGCGATTGAAGCGAGGTTTTAAGTTTGTAAGTAGCGGTAATATCGATCATGGCATCGTAGGGACTGCCCTCCCATACAATTGAACCCCCTTTGTTAATATCAAAACGTTTGTTTACAACATTCTCCAGCGAAAACAGATAGTCTCCCTTTTCGGCCGTATAATCCCCCAAAAATGTAATCTCACCCTCTTTGTCCATCTGTATTTGCAAGCTTCCTTTACCCCAACTTTGTAGTACGTTGCCACCGGCCGATTTAAATATAACCTGTATCTGGGCATCCGGGGTGATATCCGCACTCATATTTAAATTGTAATTGGTTGCTTCTACTTTATACTCCTCCTGTTTATGATTGGTTGTTTTTAACGAATCGTTGTGCGATATAAATTGAATGAAATTATTATCCAGTGTCTCGGTATCGTTAGATATGGGGATGTAAAGCTTTGTGTTGCGTTTTGACTGGCCATTGATGTCGAGGCTTAAGTCGTAGGTTGTTCCTCGCACAGCCAGGTCACCATCGGCATACACCGTGCCGTAATACAAAGGATTGTCTTTCTCCTTGGTGTTGAGCAGCAGCATGTTGTTGGCATGAACATATAAATCGAAATGCATATTGCGGAATCTTCGGTGGAGGATGCTCCCGGTAAACCGTCCGTTCCTGCCTCTGGGGTCGGTGAGTGTCATATCTTTAAATACAAAAGACTCCGGCGTAATAATAACAGAATCCTCTACAAAAAATGAACACTGTAAAAGGTCAACATCAAACTTAGCTTTATTAACTTTTATGCCCCCTTCCATACCAAAACCATATTCGGTTTTTAGTAAACGTAAATTGCCCGAACCGGTACCCCTGAGATTTTGTATAGCGCTACTGGTGTACATGTTTACAAGTCCAAGGGGAAGACTGTCCAGTTTAAAATCGAAGCTGTAATCTTTGTCGGCAGGTTTAAAATAACCCGTACCGCTTAGTGGCCAGCTGTTACCATTTTGTACCAAGGCTTTAACCAGTACAGCATTTTGCAAATTGCTCCAGTTAGATTGTAATTTCAGGTCGCCTATATCTTCGTTATTGATTTTAAAACCGTCCAGCGTTAGTTGACTTGTAATCACTGGTTCATCAAAACTATCTTTTAGCTCAAGTGATCCGTTAAGGAAGCCGTCAAAACGTATTCCATTTAGGTTGAGTAGAGAGCTTATAGCATGTAAATCGATATTTTGAAAATAGGTAGTCAGCTTTCCTTTGTCGTTCTTGTATAGCGATCCATTGATGTTGATTTCCTGGTTCCCATGATGCAGCCTGAAGGTATTTACCCGTAATCCTATAGGCGTCAGGTTGATTTCTGAATCCTGAATGGTCCACAGTGAATCTTTAACTATTACAAAAGACGGCATCAGATTTATTTTAGTATAAATATCGCCTTCTTTGGTTTTTTTGATTCTTGTTTGGGTGCTTATCCTTCCTTTATTTTGGGATTGATCCATGTCTTTCCAACTTATTTGCAGATCAATAGAATCGTTCGCCGCGTTTTGTTCAATCGTAAAATGACCTAATGGTATCAGCTTCCCTATTCCAAAAATATCGGTATGTAAGTGGCTGTTTAGTTGATTGTTTAAAGTATTGATTTCTAATTTAATGTTTTTGGCCCATAAAGAGTTGTATTTGATTTCGTTGCTGTTGGCTTGGATTTGTAATTGCTTGTTGTAGCTATTTACGCTGCCGTTTATGCTGGTACTATCCGCAACCGTTAAATTGCTTTGTAAGGCAACCATAAGTTTTGCAAGTTTTTTGGTGGTGATGGCAAAGTCAAATTGATCCGTATAACTTGTTGTTTCTTTGGGGAATGAAAAAAATGCGGGAAAATACGCCGCTAATACTTGTTTTATGGCCTTGGAGATGCTGCTTGCATTAAAATTACCGGTGAGGCGGGTGTCCAATAAATCCGAGTGCAGGCTTATTTCTTTTGGGCTTTGGTTTTGATTGGCTTGCACTACCAACGAATCCAGCAGGAAGGTTTGGTTGTCGATCCATAGTTTACCCTTGTGCAGCAAGGTAGAGCCTGATAAGGTATTAATGCTTGTACCGTTTAATGATGAGTTGAGCATTAAACTCATATTGCTGCCAATAAGCTTGGGCGCTATATTTAACTTATCGAGTTTAATATTGTTGAGCACCGCACTAAAGTCAAATTGGGGAATATTGTCGCTAAAGTCAACTATTCCGTTAAAAAGCAGTTGGGCATTCGGATCATTTAATTCTATTTCGCCATTAAAGCGTTTGTTCGATATTAAACCGTTTAGTTCAATTTCTTCGTATTTATATCCTCTGATGTCAATGGAGTCTATTGTTCCTTTTATATATGAATTGAAATCACGCTTTCCTGAATTGTACCCCTGTACGGAAACATCCATACTAACATTGTTTAGGCTGTTTTCCCAATTTAGCATTTTGCCTATGTTAAATTTTTTGGTGTTTATAAAGCCCGAATAAATCAGTTTGTCATCCTCAGTGATTTTAATGCCCAGGTCTGTATTAATATTGCCTAAATCTGTACGGAAACTGCCATAGGCCACCAGGTTATCAACAAAACCCGAAAATTTACCACTGTATTCAATACTGCCCATCCGTTTAAACGATTCGGGCAAATCTACATCTTCCGATTGGGCATTTATCGATAATATTTTGTTTAGATCTACAATGTTGGTGCTTAGGCGTTTCACATCTAAAAATACGTACGATTGCCTAAAGTTGGGCAAGCCGGTAATGTCGAAACTGGTTTCCAAATGTGTATCGGTGCCGGCGTTAATATTTATGTTGCGTCCTTTCAAATCGGCTATGGTTCCGGTAAAATCGCCTCTGAGGTTAATGCGGTGGTTTAATACAGGGAAATTGGGGATAAGTAGCTCACATTCGCGATAATCCAGGGAAACCGAATTTACTTGCAACTCAAGCGCTGCGGTGTTTATAAAATCCTTTGTTCCGGCAACGGAGTCCAATTGTAATTGAAGCTTGCCCAGACTGATAAAGGAGTATTTGCCCGTTAAAAGTAAGTTGCGTAAAGTAAAACTCCTTTTTCCCACAGTAATTTCGGCTTTTGATTTCTTGACTAATAACCCGGAACGTTCCTGTGCCGATAAGTCTTTGATACGTACGGATAACTCCCCTTCCTTGTTAACTATTTTATCAATGAGTAAGCTGAGTGACGAAATACCGATGTCATTGGGGTTGAACTTGGTTTGTGATGGGGGAGCTGTGCTGTTCTGATACGAAAAAGCACTGTTTTTTATTCTTATTTTCTTAAGGTTTAACTGCCATTTGCGCGCGGATTTTTGCTGCGACAACAAAGAATCAACGATAAAGGAATAATTGTTACGTGTAGAGTCGGTAGACAAATTGGTATGTAAACGGTTTACGTTTACTTGTCCTAAATAGATTTGCTTACGTTTAAGGTTGAAGCTATCTATGGGGGCGCTTATTTGTTCAACATAAATTAAGGAATCGTGCTGCTGATCTTTTACCAAAAAATCATTGACCACTATTTTTCGGATGGGATAAAAACGGACACTTTCGATGGAAACTTCGGTGCCCAAATCCCTCGAAAATTTTTTCGTAAGCATATCTACCAGTGTGTTTTGTACCCCGGGTATAAGCACCGTAAAATATAATAATATAGGTGTTATTATTAGGGCGGCCAGCAGATAGACTAATATTTTATATATTTTTTTAATAGCTTTGTTCTTTATTTTGCAAAAATAGGTAAAAAAGGACTTAAACACTTACTATAAACGGGTGATAGAGAAAAAATATTACATATCAAATAACATGCTATAAATATCGGCGGCCTTAGGGCTACTTTATAAATAATTGAACACTAAACCAGCATATCTTGTTTTATTACGAATTAACCACATCTAAGCTATATGAAAATTCACCTTAATCATATTTCCCTAACTTCTAAATCTAACCTCTAACTTCTAACCTCTAATTTCTAACCTCTAACCTCTAATTTCTAATTTCTAACTTCTCATCATCTAAAAATGAACATACACATACTCGCCATCGAATCATCATGCGACGACACCTCGGCATCCGTTTTTAAAAACGAGGTGGTGCTATCCAACAGCATAGCCAACCAGAACGTACACCGGGAATACGGTGGGGTGGTTCCTGAGCTGGCCTCCAGAGCGCATCAGCAAAATATTGTTCCCGTGGTACACAAAGCATTAAAAGATGCAGGAGTAAACGCCGATGATATTGATGCCGTGGCATTTACTCGCGGACCCGGACTGATGGGCTCCCTGCTGGTGGGTACTTCCTTTGCCAAAGGTTTTGCCCTGGCTAACAATATCCCACTCATCGATGTAAACCATCTGCATGCCCATGTATTGGCTCATTTTATTAAAGAGCCGGATCAGGAAACGGCACATCCTGAATTTCCCTTTCTGTGCTTGTTGGTATCGGGTGGTAACAGCCAAATAGTATTGGTAAAAGATTACATGCACATGCAAGTGGTGGGACAAACCATTGATGATGCCGCAGGAGAGGCTTTTGATAAATGCGCTAAAGTGATGGGCTTACCTTATCCGGGTGGACCTTTGGTGGATAAATTGGCCAAAGAAGGCAAGCCCAATGCTTTTGAATTTGCCAGGCCCAGGGTTAAAGATTACGATTACAGTTTTAGCGGACTGAAAACATCGTTTCTTTACTTCTTAAGAGATCGATTAAAAGAAAATCCAAATTTTATAGAGGAAAATAAAAATGACTTGTGTGCCTCCTTGCAAAGTACCATCGTAGATATTTTGTTGGATAAATTAGAAAAAGCGGCCGACGACCTAAATATCAGCCAAATAGCTTTAGCCGGAGGTGTTTCAGCCAATTCCGGATTACGTGATGGGCTGCAAAAAATGGCTGTTCGTAAAAAATGGATAACCTTTATACCTAAGTTTGCGTACACTACCGATAATGCCGCAATGGTGGCTATTACAGGCTACTATAAATTTTTGGCCAAAGATTTTGTAGAACAGGACGCTGCCCCTTATTCAAGGGTTGTGTTTTAATCCGTATAAAGAGAGCGTTCCCATGCCGGATATAAAATAATATCAAAAGGATTTAAGGATTTGCCCAGTGGATAAGGATTGAAAGGTATTTTTTTTACTTTTGTGGCGGAAAATAAAATAAATATGGATGTTTCGTTGGTTTATGTTAAAAGTGAAGGCTTTGTAGAAAAAGCCATTGGCGATGAAAAGGTACTGGTACCCTTAACGGATAACGTAGCCAACATGAACCAGGTGTATAACTTAAACGAGGTGGCCGCATTTATTTACGATACCATCGACGGACAAAAAAACATTGCCCAAGTGCATACAGCATTGATAAATAATTACCAAGTGGACCAAAACCAAGCATTAGACGACATCACTTTTTTTATAAACGACATGGTTAATAGAGGAATTTTATTCGCCAGGCAATAGTTATGGGGTAAGATTTTATTTGAATGAAAACGAAGATACAAAATAAGAAAATATATTCGAAGCCACTGCTGGAGGTGATTGATGTGGATTTTCAGATATCGATGGTGATGGATAGTGATTTTCCGGGAGGGCCAGGAGACAATCCGCCTGCGGCTCAGCGTACTCCGCAACAAGGACCTGCCCAACTATCCAATACTTCGGCGGACAATGATCCTTTTGGCGGAAGCACCCCTCAATATTAAATAATTCGTCTTTATGGGTGTAGGTGTTTCTTAATTTTTTGTAAGTGTAAAGCTATTAGTTACTTGATTAGTGTTCCAGATGTCTGGTAAATGTTAATAAATGCTGCAAATCCGTCTTTTGTCTATTATCTAACAATCTACAATCTATGGAGCGCTTTACCATAAAAATAGCCGGTCTTTATTTCCAATGCCAAAGCGGTAGCCATCGAATACAGTTAGATAAGCAGGGTTCGGTCAGGCATTATCTTTCTCAAGATTCTGTTATAAGCCCCGACTATTTTTTAGAATATACCGTTGTACATTCACTTGACCTGTCGAACTATGAACCTGTTTTTGCTGGTAAGCCCGAAGCCAATGAGGCACTTAACTACAAATGGCATGTGTACAATAGTAAGGGAAAGGTAGTTGTAACAGTCGACTATACGGATCATCCTCACATCCAAACCATCACCGCTTTTGTTGTTGATAATGATACAACCATTAACATCCAAATCGTTTTAAAAGATGCGCTGGATAAGTCTGTCGTCATTGATCCTTTTATTCATCCTTTGGGCTCGTTGTTGATGCTGTATTTGATGCAGCGTAAAAAGGGACTTTTGATCCATGCCTCGGCCGTAGCAGTAGATGGCAAAGCATTTTTGTTTACCGGTGTGTCCGGCATAGGGAAATCGACCATGGCCCGCTTATGGCGCGAGTGCGGAGCCCAAATACTTAACGACGATCGCCTGGTGCTGCGACCTTTCGAAGATGAGGTGAGGGTATATAATAACCCCATGCCCTATTATGCGCAACATCCAAGGGAGGCCTCACTTAAAGCTATATTTCTGCTAAAGCAATCGCCACAAAATTATATTCAACCTTTGGGCGGTGTGCTGGCCTATTCGCGGGTGCTCGGTAATTTTATTCAGCAGTTTTATCAGCAGCAAATGGTTCAAAACCACCTGGGACTGGTGGAGGAGGTGCTGAATAAAGTGAAGGTATATGAAGTGGGTTTTAAACCCGACCATGATATTGTGGCAATGATAAAAGGGATGGATGGGGAGTGATAGGAGGGAGGTATGGTAGCAATGTTCGCCAACAAGATTTTTTATTTTTAAAAAGAACGCAATAAGTTGCTTTAAAAAGTGACTAAAATGCACACTATGGTTGTACAGCGAACACAAAGAAATATTGTGAACATGGTGCTTTCTTTGTACACATGATATTGAAATATGGCAAAAAACTAAAGATAAGCTGTACATTTACCTCAAAAGAAGGGGATGCAACTACCTTTGCTGTTGTAAAAAAATAACACTAATGCCTTCCTATAATCGAAACAAAGTTTTATTTGGCGAAACCTTTGTCGCCATGCTACAAAAGGAGCATTACGTTGATGTGCCTGTTTATGGACTGAGCATGTTTCCTTTTTACTTGCCTGGCGATACAGTACGGGTGGAGAAAGCAAATCCCGGCAATCTTAAAAAAGGGAATGTAATTGTATTTACCAATAAGCGCCAATTGGTGGCGCACCGCTTATTAAAATACGATGCGGAAAACGGAACCGTGTTGGCCAAAGGCGATGGACTGATTTCAAAGGACAGGCTTTTGCCCGAAGAAAATGTTCATGGCGTGGTTATCCATCATTTCCGCAATGGGAAAGAAAAGATTTTTATCAACCGTAAAGGGGTAAAACGGATTATCGCCAATATATCGCCTTACATGGGACGGTTTACTTTTTACGCAGGGCGTGTTTGGAATAAATTCTTTTCGATGTAAGAGATATCTTTCATTTTTAAGGTTGGGGACTGGAAGATTCACAGTATAAAGCAATTTTACAATCAACGATGGCTCTTCCCACTCCCATTTTTTGAGGGAGGGGGAAGTACTGCAACGTGCTCCTACGCTGTAGCTTCGGCGCAAGAGTAAGTTGCAGGGATGGGGATCAATACGTATTTATTTTCAGATGTGAATTGTATTATCGGTAAGGCTTATAACCACCCCGTCTGCTATTTCGTACCTCATAGCATCCACCCCTCCTTTTTTAAGGAGGGGAATCGTTGTGTGTTGCATTTTGCCAGATAGTAAAATATCTCCTTCGTAAATTAGCTCTTTCTTTTTTTTATGTTAGGGCACTGGAAGATTCATAGTATAAAGCAATTTTACAATCAACGATGGCTCTTCCCACTCCCATTTTTTGAGGGAGGGGGAAGTACTGCGACGTGCTCCTACGCTGTAGCTTCGGCGCAAGAGTAAGTTGCAGGGATGGGGGTAAATACGTATTTATTTTCAGATGTGAGTTGTATTATCGGTAAGGCTTATAACCACCCCTTCTGCTATTTCGTACCTTATAGCATCCACCCCTCCTTTTTTAAGGCGGGGAATCGTTGCAACGGGTATTTTTATGATAAACTAAAATTTTCTTTGTAATTTATATTTTTCCTTTTTTAAGTTGGGAACTGGATAACTCATAAAAAGTGCACAGGTTTATAAACGGAGATGGCTCTTCCCCTTTTATTCTGAAAAAAGGGGAAGTACTGCCGCATAGCGGTAGGGATGGGGTCTATCCGTTTCTCATCAACCATCGCTCATGATATTCCTTTATTTCATCTATAATAATATTCGGATGTTCGAGTACCATTACATTTTCATCTCTTAGGATGGTAATATTACAGGTGTTTAATTTTTCATCTCGTTTTAAATCATACTCCACGCTATAAATATGCTGTTCCCCGTCTAATTCGATACCTAATTTTATTTGAGGGCAAAAGAAATCTAATATAAAATTATCGATGGAGTGTTGCCTTCTGAACTTGAGTCTTGTAATCTGTTTGTTTTTAAGGTATTTCCACAGTTCAATTTCTGCTGGTGTAGAATGGTTACGCAATTGTTTCCTGAAGTGCTTTAAGTGTGGACTGTTGGATTTCATGATGTAAATTTTAAATCAAGTTAGGGAAAATGTTGGTAAAAAACAGATTTTAGCGGCAAGGCATACAACCACCCCGTCTGCTATTCGTACCTCATAGCATCCACCCCGCCTTTTCTAAGGCGGGGAATCGTTGCAACGGGCATTTCTATGTTACGCAATATGATCCCGTTGTAAATAATATTTTTCCTTCTTTAAGTTGTGAACTGGATAGAACCTTAAAAAGGTAGGGGTTTAAATACAGCGACGGCTCTTCCCTTTTTTCCTGCGAAAAAGGGGAAGTACCATGCTGCAGGCATGGGGATGGGGTCTATTTGTACACACATGGGATTAATAAGCTTTATTTTTTCTTATCTTTTGGCCATGAAAAAAACATCCAACAACATATTCCGCTCACTCAAAATAGTATGGCAAAGCTCGCCGACTTGGAGCCTTGTGAATGCGGCTGTGGTATTGTTAAAGGGGGTGATGCCTTTGCTGCTGATATTTATTGTGCAGATGCTCGTGGATGAGGTGAGTCGTGTGTTAACGGGCGACCATACAGTGCAGGGCGTTGAATCCGTGTATTACATATTGCTTTTTGCGGGCGGGGTATTTGTGCTTAATGCGCTACTCAATTCATTGTCCGGCATCATCAGCGAAAAACATGCGTATTATATCGACGACAGCGTCCAGGATTTAATACACAAACGTACCACTAAACTCGATTTTGCCAACTTCGATGATTATAACTTTCAAAATATATACTATCGAGCCATCAACGAGGCTACCTATCGCCCTAAAAAAATCTATTATGGTTTTGTGGGGCTTATCCAAAATAGCATTACCCTGGCATTAATAGCCGGATTGTTGGCCGGATTGAGTTGGGTACTCATGATCGTACTGGTGCTGGTGTCGGTACCTGTGGTTTATATTCGCTTAAAATATTCGCGTAAGATATTCGTTTTTAACCGCGAACATACGGAAGATGAACGCAATGTGGCATACTATAACCGCTTGCTCACAGATAAAGCTTTCGCCAAAGAGTTGCGGGTTTTTAATTTGTCGGGTCTGTTTAAAAAGCGGTTTGAGGAGCAAAAGAATAATTTAAGGGGCAAGCGTTATGGCATGCTCAAGCTCAAAACAGCTTATGAACTAGCCGTGCAGTTGATTACGGCAGCGGCTCTTATCGTAGTTTTTGGTTTTATTGCTTCTACGGCTATTCAGGGCAACATTACCCAAGGGCAAATGGTAATGTATTTTTTGGCTATGTATCGTGGCTATAGTTTTTTGCAGGATTTACTGAGCAGAATATCCGGATTGTATGAAGATGGCCTGTTTTTAAAGAACTTGTTTGAGTTTATCGATTTTGATGTGATACGTTATGAAAAGAAAAATGCAACCCTCTTCCCCGGAATAATGAAAGAGGGGGTATGTATAGATAATGTTAGCTTTAAATATCCTAACAGTTCCAGAGCAGCACTTAAGAATGTAAGTTTTAATATAAATCCAGGTGAAACCATTGCCTTGGTTGGTGCTAATGGAGCTGGCAAGTCGACGCTGGTAAAGCTACTGTGTGGCTTATATCGACCAGACCAGGGCAGCATCACTTTTGACGGCGTGGATCTTTCTGTAATTAATAAGGATTCTCTGGCCGAAAATGTGAGCGTAGTGTTTCAGGATTTTATGCTTTACAATGTAACGGCCCGCGAAAATATATGGTATGGTAATGTTAAGCGTCCGCAAAGTGATGAAGAGATAGTGCTTAGTGCCCAAAAATCGGGTATTGATAAGTTGATTACTACCTTACCCAACGAATATGACACGGTGCTGGGTACTTTATTTAAAGACAGCGAAATGCTGAGCGTGGGCGAATGGCAACGCATCGCCCTGTCGCGCTCCTTTTTTAATAATGCGCAGCTGGTTGTTTTGGACGAACCAACCAGCTCGCTGGATGCATTTACCGAATCCAGGTTAATTGAAAATTTTAAGGCCATCACCAAAGACCGTACGGCTATCATTGTCAGTCACCGTTTATCCACCATCCATTTGGCCGATCGTATTGTAGTGCTCAACGAACGCGGTGTGGCTGAGGTAGGTACCCCCTCGGAGCTGCTGGAAAAGAAAGCTGCGTTTTATGATATGGTGCAATCCATGCGGAGGAATGGGCTGATGTAAAAAAAAGCCCCCAAGGCCCCCCTCAGTCCCCCCCGAATGGGGGGAGGCTAGGAAAGCACACTGCGTGTGCTTCGGGTGATACTTACTATTTTCACGGGGTGGATATGAGCGTCATGTAAATATTCACCCCGTGAGTTTTTTTACACAAGCCGAAAGACGGGGAATTGTTGCATGCTGCACTTTGTAAATAATAAAAATTCCCCGCTGTAAATCAGCCCCCACTTTAGAGCCTGTCCCGCTGCATTGCGGGGGGTGGGGCTAGATTCAAGCTGTAAATCAACCATTTTTTCCAAGTCATACCGGAATAGCTCGTAGAGCTATTCTCCAACTCTCCCCATCTGGGGGAGTTGGAGGGGGCTTCTTCCATCTCTCCCCATTTGGGGAGTTGGATAGCTTGTTCCGATAATTTTCGGAAAGGTTTTTCTTTTTATCCTATATAAATACTGATTCATCCCCACTATCAGTCCTTTAAGCCATTTGGTTGAAAATAGTCAATAAAAAACGAACCCTTTTGCATATTTCGCGTACAAACGCATAGATGAACAATTTGAATGTTTAGTCAAAAAAATCGAGTAGCAAAAGTTCGTTGTGCTATTTTTGAGCCCGATTTTTTGAGTTAATAATTAATTGAGAGAAAATATAAAATAAGTATGAGGAATATTTACACGTTTTTAGTAGTTGTGTTGCTCTTGCTGGGTGCAGTGAGGAGCCAGGCACAAAATACATATTACACCCTGGCCAGCGGTGACTGGCATAATGCCGATATCTGGACACTTGACCCCGCTGGGGCCATTCCTGTGGGGAGTGCCGTACCGATGGCCGGCGATAATGTGGTGATTAAATCCGGTAAGGTGGTTACGGTGCAGGTAACAGATCCGCTTACTACTATGGATTTGGGAACAGTGACCATTGAGGGCAGTTTAAAGTTGGGCACCACAACGAATCACAAGATGAACACCTTAAGGGGAAGTGGTAAAATTTTTATTCAAGGAAATAACTTTCCTACGGTAAGTGATGCATCTCATTTTATTACGAAAGGAAAAGGAGAGGGAACGGTGGTTCTGGAGGGCAACTCCTTTACTTATGGTTCCGGTGCCACGGATACCTTCTATAGTTTGGAAGTAAATACCAACGCCGGACAAACCGTAACGCTTTTAAATAATTTAAAGCTAAATGGGAACCTGAATATCCTGCAAGGAACCTTGCAGGTAAATGACGGCAGCAACACCTCACCATTAACCCTGGATGTAGCAAAGGATATCGCTGTGCAGGCCAAGGGAGGAATGACGGTTGGTACGGCCAACGCCATACACCGTATCAATGCTTCCGGAGATTTTAAAAACCACGGGAGCATCGACTTTACAAATGCGGCACAATATACTGCGGCAAGTAATGGCGCAGTAAATGTAAATTTTACAGGTAACTCAGATAACGAACTGCTTTGCAATGGTATTACAACGTTTTACCGTATGTTCCTGAATAAGGGAACCGACCGCACCTACACCCTGGCTGTGAGTGCCAACAATGCCACTAATTTTAGCCTGGATGGCCCCATAAGTGGAGCTTCGGGTATCGAACCTACCGATGGCCCGGCAGGGTGGCAACGACTGGCCTTGGTTCTGAATTCCGGCACCTTAAAGTTGGAGTCCAACATCGATATTCCGCGCCTTGGGGCGAACAGAAACGGTTCGTCTCCCAATGAATTTCACATACCTGCCAGCGCGCAATTGTGGATTAATGGCGCTACGGTAGCTACACACGAGTCGGGTGGGGGCTGGCGTGGCATTACCGTTTACGGTAAACTCAAGGTGTCGTCCGGATCTTTTACCAACCCGGCCGGTACGGGTGGTATTACCTATTTTAGCAATGCTGATAATCCCGGAACGTTGGAAATAAGCGGTGGAGATGTATATACTACCCAGTTAAAGCAAAGTGACGCCAGTGGTAAGTTCAACTACATACAATCGGGCGGTACGATGCATATCAACAGCTTGGCGGACGGTCGTGGTTCATCAGCCATATTTGCCTTGCCCGGTACCGACGATTATTTTGAGATGACTGGAGGGCAGATTGTCATCGATGCAGTAAACACCGCAGCTACCAATGGCATTGATATTGGCGCTACCTCGGGTAACTACAACGTAACAGGAGGTACCATCCAAATTAAAACACCTACCCTGGGAGCAGGAACGGCGTTTCAAATTAATTCTACTGCACCCTTTTACAACCTACGTCTAACCAACTCTGCTCGCGGAGGTTCACAAGCAGTGGCCTTGCAAAGTGAGCTCACCGTGTTAAACGATCTTGACATTGCAGCTAATACAACCTTAAATGCAGCCAGCCATACCCTGGAAATTAGAGGTGATTTTACCAATAATGGAACTTATACAACCGGGACAAATACAACGCGTTTTATAGGGGCTAACCCATCAATTATCACCGGGAATCTTAATTTTAGCACCTTGGAATTAAAAAAGGAGGCTGAAACACAAACGGTTACTCTGGGTGCGGGAGCGATAAATATAACTGGTGACCTTACTATTAGTAAAGGAACTTTAGATGTTGGTTCAATTGAACGTAACCTGGGTGGAAACATTGATATATCTTATGGTGGCATTTCTGGTGCTAGCGCATTAGTATTAAATAGTTCTTCAGCCCAACAAACCCTTAAAGGGAAACTCGGGCAAAACCCGGGTTTTGGTAAGCTGATATTAAACAACAGCTATGGCACGGCTCCTCAAATAAAATTATTGAGCGATGTGGACGCCACTTCTGTTGAGTTTCAACGTGACTTGATTTTTGATTTGGAAGGATATAACATTAACATTTCAAATTCAACCTACTCGGGTGCAGATGCCAATTGGGGTGCAACCAGACTGTTTCGTACATCCGGCTTAGCATCGGATGGTGGTCTGACCTTATCAGTTAATCAGAATGACAATGGAACGGATATTCAGTTTTTTCCTATCGGAGTAAATGAAGGAGGAACAACCCGCTACACCCCCATGCAGGCAGATGCCAATGCCGTGTTGTCTGCTAATGGAACAATTACGGTTCGACCGGTTAATGATTATCATCCGACCAATACTAATCCGAGTCCAGAATTAGCTTTGCCTTTTTATTGGAAAGTAACTCAAAAGGGATTAAGTACAGAGGAAAATAAAATAAGATATCAATTTACATATTATTCCAACTTTAACTGGTGGTTAACTCGCTTAGGAGCTACCAATTGCTCTTTTTCAAATTATAAATGGAATGATTATTCAACAGATGTGAGAAATAGGACTATCCGTTTTCCATATAATTCTTTTCTAGAGACAGATTTTACATTTGCAAAGATTGAAGGTTTCTTCTACGACCCTCCAAGAACTTTATATAGCAAAACAAACGGAGCGTTTAATGGAGGCAATACTTGGACAACCAACCCTAATCATTCAACTGGGAGTGCATCGGCTCCACAGAAAAATGATTATTGTATAATAGCTTCAGGTGACACAGTAACAATTGATGCCAACAACGCCGATGCTTCGCAAATTCAAATTGAGGGTGCATTAATCGTCAATGCAGGTAAAACGGGACATGATATCGATTTAATTAAGGGTTCAGGTACTATACGATACAACGGCAACAACCTAATTAATGGCGACCATTCTGAGTTTTGTAATAATCCCAATGCCATTTTTGAATTTAGCGGAGGTCAGTATGAATTGCCAGCGAGTATTTATAAATATCCTAACCTGCATATTACAGGTAGTGGTAGGAAGACGACAGCCGATGTAGATTTGTTGGTAGCCGGAGATTTGGTAATTGACGGGGCAGATTTGGACCTAAACACCGGAACGAATGGTGATATGGAAATATTGGGTAATCTGAATATTCAATCCAACAGGATTCGGTTTAGAAGAATGGGTAATGAAAGAACAGTTTCTGTTGGTGGAGATATTATCACATCCACAACAGGCGACATTGTGGCTCAAAATGCAGGAAGCGTATCCTTAGAGCATAAAATTAAACTGGATGGAAACATTAACCACAGTGGTCGTCGCTTTCGTATGTATAAAGTAGAGGGTACGCAAACCAATTCCATCACTTTCTATTTTCAAGGGTTGGAAAATGCCACGGTAGCTACACCTGCCGAAGAAGCCCAGTTTTCGAAGATAGTAGTAGATAAGCCGGTAGGAAAGAAGGTTACATTTGTTAACGATTTTACTTTACGTTGGCCTGCGGATAAGGCAATCAAACCCCTCTCTCTCATTTCCGGCGAATGCCATTTAAATAATTCAGCCATCAATATTAACTTATCCACAGGCGGAAAAGATTTCCGTATTCCATCAGGCACAACCCTGAAAGTAGATGGGGGAGCCTCGGTAAATGTAGGAGGAGCAGCATCCAATACCGGTATCTGGTTAGATGGCGCTTTAATCGTTGACAATAATGGAACCGTTAATTGTAACCAGGGTGCCAATGGCTTTACGGATAATTACATCGCGTATTCCTCTTCGGGGGAGGCTACTATATGGTTGGGCAATAATGCGCAGCTCAACATAGGTTCACAAATTCGCCGCTCCTTAAAAACAGATGTGGGATTGTTAAACTTTAATCAGAATGATGAAACTGCGACAGTAACTGTTGGGATGAACGATGCGGGTGACACCTCAAGGGGCGTATTCGAAATCATGGGAGCGGGTAGTTCTTTTACGCAGGCCCAAAACGCACGGATTACCATTGCGCGCGGCCATGGTGCCGGCTATCGTAGTTTGTGGTTCGACCCGGAAACAGTGAACCTAAGCACCGGTAGTGGTTTTGTCATTGGCCACGATACGCACACGCCAGCCTCACAGGAAGTGGGTATTTATGCCGCGCAGCCATTTAACAACCTAAGCATCAATGCTACGAATACACCCAAGGCAACGCTTATGGTACTGCCGCTTAACTTGCAAGAAAGTCTGGCCATTGGCACGGGTGCCGAGTTGGATGCAGCAGGATTAGATGTGAGTGTAAAGGGTGACTTTAACAATGCGGGTACTTATACGGCCAATAACAATACCACCTACCTGGATGGAACCAACGACCAAACCATTAGGGGAGCAAGCACCTTTTATAATTTAGTAAAACAGACTTCAAATACCTTAAACCTGGCATCAAACATTGATGTGGCTAATAATTTAAGTCTCTTAGCCGGTACCTTGAACACAGATATTCATAATATGCATGTACAGGGCAATCTGCTTAACAACGCGACAACAGTAAGCAGTGGTACCGCTTTGGGTATTGTGATGAACAGTATTGCAGACCAACAGGAATTGTCAGGTACAGGCGTGTTTAGTCGTTTATGTATTGATAACGCAAGGGGAGTGGTGATGCCAACCCAATCTGCAGCCATAGAGATAAGCGACATGTTAACATTAGAGGATGGCGTGTTTGATATAGGTCGTAATCTGATGGTACTAACCCCAACGGCTTCCTTTAGTCCGGGCACTACCCATGGCGGCTACACAAGTGCCAATATGGTACAGACCAACTTGTCGTTTTCAGATGCTGGTATTCGTAAAGATTTTCCCAGCACAGCAGGTGGCTCCTTTACCTATCCATTGGGTTCCTTTGGTAAATACACGCCGGTTTCGTTTACCAATCTGAACTATGCGGCCGGTACAGGATCGATTCGGGTAAAAGCGGCAAATGAAGCACACCTAAGTGCATTGGATATCAATAATGTGTTGCAGTATAACTGGACTTTAGATGCACAAGGAATAAACGGATTTACAGCAGACGTGACTATGATTTGTGATCCTGCCGATATCGCCTTAAACGGACATGTGGTTGAGGATTACGTAACCGCACAGTATGCCCTGGTTAGTGATACGGTGTACAAGTTTAATGTGGACGATTTTGTGGAGCCTAATACCTTAACTTACCAATTTGCCTTGGCAACAGATGCCGATATCGATGGAGATTATTCAGCTGGTATTCCTGCGGCTATTCCCGATAAAGTACCCTCTTACATTACAGTAGCCAATGGCGACTGGCAAACACAGCGCATTTGGGCCACTTACGATCCGGCTACTTCCACTACGGGAGCAGCGGGTGTGGGCGTACCTGTGTTGGGCCCACGGGGGAGTGCTGTGCATATAAGGCACGAAATAAGCTTATCGAGAAATGGCGAGGCCGCAGCTTATCGTACCATATTACAGCCCTCAGGAGTGTTAAAAACGGGTGCTACATTTGCCCACCGTTTTGGTGAAGTAAGTGGAAGCGGAACTTTGGTGTTGGAAAGTGGTGATATGCCGGCCGGGGTATATGATGAATTTTTCTCATCAAATGGAGGTACACTAGAGTTTACCGGTAGTATGAAAAATTACGACATACTGAGTGAGGTAACACAACTAAATAATCTGACTATAAGCGGAAGTGGCACAAGGAATTTCCCGAACCTGCATGTTCAGTTATTTGGCGATTTAATGATAGACGGACCCGATGTAGATAACGAATACAACAAAACACTCTCGGTGGGTGGTGATATTTATTTTAATGGCGGTACATATAGTGCCCGTTCCGGCTCGTTTGTGCTAAATGGTAGCTCTCATCAAACGGTTGGTGGAACAACGGACTTTACATCTTCCGGAGGTGGAGCTTTGTATAATCTAACCATTAACAATTCTGCCAAAGCCAGGCTGAAGAATAACATAGAGGTATCTAATAAATTGAACTTAAGCAGTGGTGTTTTAAGTACTAAGGATGGAGGAAGCCTGACGATTACCAATGCATCATCATCCGCTGTTGTGGGAGGAAGTACGTCAAGTTATGTGGAAGGACCATTGCGTAAAAAAATAAACAACTTACAAAGCTTTACTTTCCCTGTGGGAGATAATACCCGCTATGGTCAGATTGGGGTGAGTGTTGCTCCTTTATCCGGAGGCATCTGGGAAGCAACTTACCACAGCACCAACCCGGGTAACGATGGTTTCGACCCAAATGCTTTAAGTGGTCTCCTAAAGTATGTGAGCCACAATGAGTACTGGCAGATAAAGGCACCTAACAAAAATTGTTCTGCCAATATGTCTTTGCGCTGGGACGATGCCAGTGGGGTGATTCCTGACCTCAACTTCCGTGTTGCACAATGGGATGGAATATCCTGGAGCTCTGTACCAATTGATCTGCTGCAGATACTTACGCGTACAGTCCGCTTACAGAATAACATGAGTTTTAGTCCCGGGAGCAATAAGTATTTAACTTTTAGCTCTATTAGTATACCAGAATTCGATTGGTTGGGTGGTAGCTCAGATTGGTTCGACCCGGGTAACTGGGCACAAGCTATCTTGCCCGGTGGAGGTACTGATATCACCATCACCAACACGGGTGTGGCCCCGGTAATCTCCGACGCAGGCCTCGCACAGGTAAACGACCTCATCATTGAGGCCGATGCTTCTTTAACGTTAAACCCGGGCGCAAAACTTACGGTGAATGGCAATTTAACAACCAATGATAAATTGACAGTGAAAAACACTCCGTCAAAACCATCTTCATTAATTACTTACGGAACGGTTAGTGGGCAAACTAATTACGAGTGGAGCATTCCTAAATCTTTGGAGTGGTATATGTCGCATCCGGTGAGGGGTGTAACTGAGCAGGAATACGAAGCCTCCTAC